>CAZAGT010000029.1:0-24699 GCA_964484515.1 uncultured Desulfobacteraceae bacterium
GCCGTTGGGTCGCCTCCTGCGGCCGCCCCGTATCGAGGAGGAGCGCGGCATAGTTGATCCGGTCTCGGACGTCGTTTGGATTGCTTTCGAGGCCCACCTTGAACCACCGTTCGGCCTCCGGGTAATTCGCTCGATCGTAACAGATTTCGGCCAATCCTCCCGCATAGAAGACGTTGTTAAAGCGGCGGACCTCGTGGGTAAAAAACCTCTCCTCACTGTGCCACAGGTCTCGGTTTAGAACAGCCGTGTAGACAACAAAGTACCCGGCCACGGAGACCAAGCTGGTCAGCGTGACGAACCTGCTCCGAGCGATCAGCTTCGCGGCCAGCGGCGATAGCCCGATCAGCAGGAGGGCCGTCGGAAAATAGAGCCACCTCATCGAAACAAGACTGACCGCCGAGGTATTCACGACGTTGAGGACCGGGAAAAGGGCACAGAGAAAGACGAGCACCCCAAAGACGAACACCCGGTTCTCTCTCATCTTCCAGAGTGCCCATCCGATCAGGCCAAGGCCACCGAAACCGGCGCAAGCCATCAGGTGGGGGAATGTCTGGGGATAACCGACGATGAAGCTATGAAGCCCAAAAGGAAGGAAGATCAATCGGAGATTGAACAGGAGGAGATAGGGGGCAAAATAGATCCTCGTCCAGAGATCACCGGAGTCAGCGGGCGACAAGATCGCACCGGTGACGATCCGGCGGAGTAGGAAATAGACCACGGCAATGAGTACAAAGGGGAGGTACGTCCAAGCTTCAAGGATCCAGTGGTCTCTTTGCCTGACGATCACGCGGTGGTAAAGGAAGATCATGGCGGGCAGAATAAGACCGAACTCTTTCGAAAATACGGCTCCGGCGAAGGCAGCCCCCGAAAGCGCCACCAGGCCGAAACTCCTTCTGCGCCAACCAATGACATAGAAACAGAACGAGGCCAGGGTGAAAATCGTCACGACCATATTGTTTCGGGACGCCACCCAGGAAACGGTCTCGGTATTCACGGGATGAAGCGCGAAGAGGAGCGTCAGCAGCAGGGCCGGCCTTCGATCAGGGTACAGGAGAAACACCGTTTGATAGAGAAGGAGGCACGTGACAAGGTGGAGCAGGAGATTGGTCGCCCGGAAACCGGCCGGATGCATGCCCCATAACAGGGCGTCGATGCGGTAGGTCACATTAATGAATGGTCGGTAATAGCCGGTGTGATGGTATCCGGAAACATCCGTGATGCCGTCCTCCTGCGTAATGTAGCTTGAGATCGGGTGTGATTGCGACAAGAAGGGATTATTCTGGATGAGCGGTTTATCATCGAGAATGAACTCGCCCCGCAAGCTGGGCAGGTAGGATACGAACGCCAACAGCAGGATGCCGAGCATCGGTGCCCAAACCCTCACGGTTCCATGGACGCCTTTCATTTGGACGGCACCCCGCTGACCTCCAATGTATCCGCATCGGCCGCTTGGTGGTTATCTCCCTCGACCACCTCTTTCTCGGTCAAGACATGATATCGGGTGTAGGCCGCGATTTCTGGCTCGTGATCACCGGCCGCGCGATAGGCGGTGCTCAGATTGCGCCAATAGGTCGGCTCGACCGGGTTGTGTCGTACGGCCTTCAAAAAGGATTTAATCGCATTGGAATAATCCTGCGACCTGAAATAGGCGACACCCTTGTTATTGTAAAGGCTTCCCCGCTCCTCCTCCATCAGATCGAGTGACTCCGCCCTTTCTAGCTGAGAGAGCGCGAGTTCGGGTTCGCCCGTCTCACTCAAGAGGGCAGCATGATTGATCAGGAGGGCACCTCTGTGGGGTGAGGGATGCTTGGTGGCTATTCCGTAATAGGTCCTCGCTTTTTCCAGATCCCCGCTCTGATGGTATACCCTGGCCAGATCACCGGCATAGAAGTAGTTCTTGAACGAAACCACCTCACTCTCGAAGAACTCCGTTTCCGATTGCCATAAGCCCTCATTCAAGACATAGGTATAGGTACCCAGGTACAGCGCGACGCTGGCTAAAACGAGGGAACCGAATCGCGATCTCCGCGATAGAAGCGCCTGTTGAACAGCCAAGGCCGCCAGAAACGTGAGAAAGGTGAGCGGGAAGTAAAGCCATCTCATTGAGACCAGCGAGTACGCCGAGGTGGGAATCACATTGAGGATCGGGAAGAGCGCAACCAAGAATGCGAGCGTGGCGAACATGGAGACCCTGTTGCGACGGCTGTACCAAAAAAACAAGCCTAGGAGGCCGACTCCCACAAAACCGACGAGGGCTGCCAGCCCCGAATACTCTTTGGGATAAGACATGATAAAGTTGTGCAGGCCAAAGGGCAGCAACACGATCCGCAGGTTGTAGACGATCAGGAAAGGCGCCCAGTAGAGAGATTGCCAGAGATGAGGCCTATCAGGAAGAGGCAAGACGGCCTGGAGGACGAAGCGCCGAAGGACCAGATAGGCCAGGATGATGATCCCGAAGGCCGCATACCCCCAAAATTGTTGGACGATAGGAGACTGTCGATCGCTTAGGAGCCGGTCATAGAGGATCACGACGGGGAGCAGCATGACCGCGAATTCCTTGCATAGCAGGGCCAGGGCAAAACAGATCAAAGCAAGCGCATTCGACCAGCGACTCCCGGTTCTGCTCGTCTTGATGTAGAAGTAGAATGAGGCCAAGCAGAAGATGGTTACGAGGATATTGTTACGCGAGGCGACCCAGGAAACGGCTTCCGTGCTGGCAGGATGAAGACCAAAGAGGAGGACGGAGGCATGCCGGCCGGCCTGGACACTCGGGTGGAGTTCGAGTACCCGCAGTAGCAGGAGGCAGGCTGCCAGATGGAGGAGGAGGTTCGTGAACCGGAAGCCCAGCGGATTCAAGCCCCAGATCTTGGCATCGATGGCGTAGGTGAGATTCACGAGGGGCCGGTAGTAGTTCGAACGACGTTTGCCCGCCTGCTCGGGGACGATACCGTCCGCCTGATAGAGATACGATCCTATAGTGTGAAACTGACGAATGTAGGGGTTATTCTTGACGTACGGCTTGTCGTCCAGTATAAATTCTCCCCAAAAGGTTGGACAGTAGGCGAGCGTCACAGCAAGGCATATCAATGCCATGGGGAGAAGGTGTTTCCGAAACGTGCCAGAATTCATGGGCGTTTTTGGGAATACGTCTTAAATGCCTGTGAAGTGCCTTGATGCGCCATACTCGCCGCACCCTTCAATGATGCCGCTTTTTGATCTCGAGGTAGAAGGAGCCCTCACGACCTGTCGCAAGCATACCTTTGCGATCTTGGCCTTCTTCATCCTCATCTTCATCACCTACTCGAATACCTTCCACGCATCTTGGCATCTCGATGACAATCTCAATATCCTTGAAAACCCGAGGCTGCATCTTACCACGCTTTCGTGGGGAGATATCAAGGAGGCCATTTTCTCCTCCCCGCCTGGTCTGAAATCCGGGGCCAAGTTTCCGCGTCCGGTAGCCCGTCTTAGCCTGGCCCTGAATTACTACGTGGGCGGCCAGGACGTGGTCGGCTACCACCTGGTCAACCTGGCTATCCATTTGGTTACGACGATTTTCCTGTATCTCTTTATTTTTCATACCCTGAAGCTGCCTACCCTAAGAGCAAGATATGGACCAAATGCGTACTCACTGGCCCTGCTGGCAGCGGTATTCTGGAGCATCCATCCGATCCAGACCCAAGCCGTCACATACGTTGTCCAGCGAATGGCATGCCTGTCTGCGATGTTCTACATCATGGCCATGTACTTCTTTCTCAAGGGTCGTGAGGCACCGCCGGGTCACACCAAGGGCGGGTTCTTCTTCTTGAGCGTCCTTAGCGGCTTATTATCGTTCGGATCCAAAGAGAACGCGATTATGCTGCCTTTGAGTATCCTTTTGGTCGACCTTCTGCTGATCAGGGGCCTGTCAAAGGCGAATGCGGCGCGGTCCCTGCGGCTCTTTCTGCTCCTGTGTCTCCTACCCGCGAGTCTGGGGTTGATTCTGCTCCTCTCATCCGGAGTAAATCTCTTTGGTTTTCTGGCGCTTTACGACGTGAGACCCTTCGGCCCCTGGGAGCGCTTGTTGACCGAGTGCCGCGTCATCGTCTTCTACCTGAGTCTCCTGCTTTACCCCGTCCCCCAGCGATTTTCAATAGACCACCCGATCACGATTTCCGAATCCCTACTCACCCCGCCTGCGACTCTCATCTCCGCCCTCCTGCTCCTGGCCATGGTTGCGGGAGCCGCCTGCCTGGCGAAGCGGCGACCTCTGATTGCCTTTGCGATCTTCTTCTTCTTCCTCAACCACCTGGTCGAGTCGACGATCCTACCCATCGAATTGGTCTTTGAACACCGCAATTACCTTCCCTCTATGTTCCTTTTTCTGCCGGTGGCGATTGGGATACTCTGGTCCATATCCTATTTTTCGCGCCGGCACGCCATGCAGCTCCTCATCGCCGCGTTCATCATCCTCGTCATGATCGGTTTAGGTCACGCCACGTATATCCGCAATTTTGTTTGGAGGAACGAAGAGAGCCTCTGGCTCTCCTGTATTGAAAACCACCCGGACTCCTTCAGGGCCCATCATAATCTAGGGCGCGTCTACCAGCGACGGGGGCAGAGGGAGAAGGCCAAACGTGAGTACCAACGGGCCCTGAAGTGTGAAACCCTTCATTCCAAGAGAGAAAAGGGGATTACGTATTTCAATCTGGGATTCCTGGCCTATGAGGCCAACCAGGTAGACACCGCAATGGCCTTCTACCTGAAGGCGCTTCAAGCGGATCCCTGTTGCCCGGGGGCGCACAACAACCTGGCGGGATTGTTGAGCGAGAGCGGCGCGCCTGCGGAAAGGATCTATCAAGAACTGATGATGGCGGTGGAATGCGATCGCGCGGTGGAAGTCCCCCTCGCCCTGAGCAACCTAGGGGTCCTGCTCGTGAAAAAGGGCCGCACGGATGAGGCTATCTCAGCCCTGCAACGAGCACTCAGTTTGGACCCCCAAAATGAGCTCTCCCTTCTGCGACTGGGCCAGGTTTATCGGTTGGACGGACGTCTGGGCATGGCATCAGAATACTTCAGGAGGGTCTTGAAACGCAACCCACGCAATGTTGAGGCCTTGCTCGGTATGGCTGAGCTTCGTATGTGCAGCGGGGACACCGACCGGGCCGAAGCGCTCGTCACAAGGGTCGTCGATACGCTGAGACCTGAGGAATTTGCCGCCTTCATCGCCGAGATGGAGAAAAAAGACCATTTACTGAGAATATCTCCTGATCTGACGAGCTTATTTGGCCTCCTGCATGAGGCCTACGATCGCAAGGCGCTCGTGTTCAAAGAGAATGCCGGATACGCGCGGGACCTGGATCGACAAAGTCAGACAAGACCATAGCAAAGAAAAGGGGGAGCATTGAAACAGCTCCCCCTTCTTAACACTGCACGTGGATCTGGCTCGTTATGTGCCTGTCACGGAACCTCCCGGTCCGGCTACGGTCCAGGTCTTGTCCCCGGAGCTGTGGTATGAGTTCATGGTGTAGCCGTTTGCATCACCGCCGACGATGCTCGCGTTCACGTTTTCCGAGGTGTACAACCCGTAGGCGCTTCCGGTGATTCGACTTAAGGCCTCGGAATAGCTCTGGGCATCAACGTAGTAAGCTTCTTGGGCCGTACAGGCGTTCCTGATGTCGGAGTTGGCCGCCGAATTGTACGATCTGGTCCTGTAGGCGCTGAACTGGGGTATTGCGATCGCCGCCAAGATACCGATGATGGCGATGACGATCATCAATTCGATTAGGGTAAAACCTTTTTGATCCTTGTTGGTGAGTCTGCTTAGCATTTCTATCCTCCTTAAACGAATATATGGATTGGGACGTACGTTACGCGTTTATTAAGAATACCGTTCCACCTCCTTCCGTGTTTTCTCCATTCGCAAACTTGATCTCTCAGGGCCTTTCCTACAAATATCATGCCACGTCGGCAGGCAGTCCGGACCACATAAATTTAGCAATAAATTCCGATGACTACCAGGATCCATCTCCGGGCGCTTCAATTTAAGGAATGAGAAAGCCCCCTTTTTGCCCAATTCCAGTGGGGATTTCCAACGGAAAAGCGGGCATTTTCCCCACCGACCCCTGAACGGCAGCAGAGACCCCTTTCACGGAGCGCGACCGGAATGGAATTTGACGCTTGGCAACGACGCCACGTTCTCCTTTTTACGCTAACCTAAGCCCCCATGCTGATCCCTCTGGAGGGTCCGATGAGATACATCCCTATTGTCATTTTCGGGCCTTGAAACAGCGTGACGAGGATTGCGCCTGTCCAAGAAAGAAATCCGCGTGGCCAGACAAGGCCGCAGCGGTTGGTTGAATAATTGCTGGTTTGCAGGCAACCTTGGAATAATGGAACCATGGAATGATGGAATGGTTGGTCTTTGAAAAGGCCCCCAGCATTCCAGTATTCCAACCTTCCAATATTCCAGCTCATTTCGTGCACTCAATCTCATGATTTCTCAACGTACACAGTTTCAGATGCCAGATGGGATTATTTTGGACACGAATGAATGAGGATGATGTCTCGCTAGCCTATATCAAAAAAATGTCATCTCTTGAGGTTACGTTCTGAACTTCGACAGACGGTGCCGCAGGGCTTCATAGCTGAGGCCCAACAATTCAGCCGCCTTTTTTTGTGATCCATGGGTCAATTCCATCGCCTTGAGGATGTAGTCCTTTTCGATCTCGGCCAACATCCGATCGAGCTCGATGCCGTCGGGGGTCAGATCTCTTTGACGTCTGTTTTCTTGAACTTCTCCTCTCCGAAAATTGGAGAGCGTGAGGCTCTCGGGCAGGATGATATTCGAAGTCTCAAGTGCGACGCTGCGTTCAATGATGTTTTCAAGTTCCCTAACGTTCCCGGGGAACGAATATTGACTAAGGATCTCCATGGCATAGGCGGATATCTTCTTGACGTCTTTGCCAAGTTCCTGGGAATATTTCTTCATGAAATAACGCGCCAAGAGGTGTAGATCGCCCTCCCGTTGACTGAGGGGCGGCATCGCGATCTGGATCACGTTTAGTCTGAAGAAAAGATCTTCTCTGAATCTCTCCTCAATCACCTCCCTTTCGAGGTCCTTGTTCGTGGCCGAGATAAACCTCACATCGACACTCTTTTCTTCCGTTCCGCCGATCGCCGTAAACGTTCGCTCCTGAATGACCCGCAGAAGTTTGACTTGAATCGAGGGAGTCAACTCCCCGACCTCATCCAGGAACACGGTGCCCCCGTCGGCCGCGTCGAAAAACCCCGCTTTGTCCCCTGTCGCCCCGGTAAAGGCGCCTTTTCGGTATCCGAACAACTCGCTTTCGATCAGATTCTCCGGTATACCGGCGCAGTTGATGACCACGAAGGGTTTTTCCTTTCGCAAGCTTTGCTCATGAATGGCCCTCGCCACCAGCTCCTTTCCGGTCCCGCTCTGACCCGATATGAGGACGTTTGATTTGGTCTGACCGACGCGCTCGATCAGATCATAGACCTTCTTCATCTGCGGGCTGTCTCCAACCAGACACCCGAAATGATGAATGTTCTCCTGGCGACGATTTCCCCCGCCGATCGGGAACGTCTTCGTGGATTGAAAGGCATCCGCAACAATTTTCTTGAACTCCTCGACCTTGAATGGCTTGGGAATATAGTCGTAGGCGCCTTCTTTCATGGCCTCCACCGCTGTCTCAGCTGTAGCAAAGGCCGAAATCATCACGACCAGCGTTCGCGGGCTCTTCTCCTTGGCCTTCTTGAGAACGCCAATGCCGTCGATGTCCTTCATGCGGATATCCGTGATCAAGAGATCGAAGGATTCCTGGTCCAGGATTCGACAGGCCTGTTCACCACTATCGGCGACAGAGACCAGGTAACCTTCTTTGGTCAAAAGGATCTCAAGAAACTCGCGCATGCTTCGGTCGTCGTCAACGACGAGTATGTTTTGTGTTTGCCTGCCAGACAACTTTCCCTCCGACCATCGTGAGTTCGTTTTTGCCTTTTAGGTTCTGGCCGATAAAGGGGGAGTTCCTGCTCTTGGAGTGAATATCTTCAGCCCTCAAGACCCACTCCCTCTCCGGGTCGATAATCGCCAAATCAGCCCTGGCTCCGTCCTCGAGACTCACCGACGGCAGGCCCAGGATCCTTGCCGGATCATGGGACATCTTCCGAAAGGCCTGCGGGAGGTCCAACACACCCTCTTTCACCAGGGCGAGAGTGAGAGGAACGGCCGTCTCCAGGCCTATGATCCCGAACGCAGCCTTGTCAAATTCGACCTCCTTTTCCAGCGGGCTGTGAGGGGCATGATCTGTAGCGATTACGTCAATGATATCCTCCGCCAGACCTTTCTTGATCGCCAGGACGTCCTCCGGTGTCCGCAGTGGAGGCTTCATTTTGGCATGGGTGTCAAATCCAACCACCGCACGGTGATCTAAGCTAAAGTAGTGCGGAGCGGTCTCCGCGGTCACGGGTACCCCGTCCTCTTTGGCCATTTTGACAAGGGCCACGGAACCTGCCGTACTCACATGGGCGATGTGAACCGGACAGCCGGTCAGTCTTGCTAGAGATATATCCCTATAGACCATGATCTCTTCACTTGCGGCCGGGATACCTCTTAGCCCGATCCGGGTCGAGATACGTCCTTCATGCATATCCCTCCCCTCACTCAGGGTGAGGTCTTCACAGTGAGACACGACGGCTAAGCCATGATAGCTCGCATACTCAAGGGCCCGTCGCATGAGTTCACTGTCCACTACCGGAAGTCCATCATCTGACACAGCCACCGCACCTGCCGCGCAGAGATCGCCAAACTCCGTGAGGGAAGTCCCCTGCTGGCCCTTCGTGAGGGCGGCCACGGGATAAATGCGCAGGAGTTTGGCCTTGGCAGCCTGTCTCAGAATAAACTCCGTGACGGATCGGGAATCGTTCACCGGATCTGTGTTCGGCATGCAGGCAAGCCCGGTAAAACCGCCGGCCACTCCCGCCTTTGCGCCGGTAGCGATGGTCTCCTTATATTCGTGGCCCGGCTCTCGAAGGTGCACATGCATGTCAATAAGGCCGGGGACGATGAGCTTTTGAGAAGCGTCAATGATTCGCAAACCTTCCCCTTCTTCTTTGAGGCTATCCGGAGGCCCCATCCTGACGACTCTGCCCCGCTCCACGAAGATGTCAGATTTCTTCAGCGTACGTCTTACAGGGTCAACGATCTCTCCGCCTTTAATCCAAATCGTCACGACGCGCCCCCCCGATGAGCAAATAGAGCAGGGCCATCCGCACCGCAACGCCGTTGGCCACTTGGTCGAGGATAACCGAGGAGGGACCGTCTGCCACCTCCGAAGAGATCTCAACGCCTCTGTTTATAGGTCCGGGATGCATCACGATAGCCCCTTTCTTGGCTTTGCGCATGATCTCCCTTCCAAGACCAAAGAAATTGGCATATTCTCTAATACTTGGAAAAAGCTTGGCGCTTTGTCGTTCCAGTTGAATCCGTAACACCATGATGACATCCTGTTCCCTGACGGCCTTTGCCGGGTCGAGAACGGTTTTCGCGCCGAGTGATTCCACATGGGGAGGAATCATGCTGGCAGGACCACAGACGGTCACTTCGGCTCCCATCTTTGTCAGCCCAATGATGTTGGATCGCGCGACGCGGCTGTGGGCGATGTCACCCATGATCAGCACCCTTAACCCCTTTATCCTACCCTTCCGATCTCGGATGGTGAATAGATCAAGTAATGCTTGGCTCGGGTGCTCGTTGAGACCGTCTCCTGCATTGATGACGCCGCTCTCGACCTCCTGTGCAATCAGGTGCGGGGCGCCACTCGCAGAATGCCTCAGCACAATTAAATCAGGATTCATGGCCTGGAGATTCCTGGCCGTGTCAATGAGCGTCTCGCCCTTCGTCATACTGCTTGTGGTGGCAGAAAGGCTGACGGTGTCGGCACTCAATCTCTTGGCCGCCATCTCGAATGAGGTCCGCGTCCTAGTACTCGGTTCATAGAAAAAATGAATCACGCTCTTCCCCCTAAGGGTCGGGACTTTCTTGATTTCCCGGCGCGAGATCTCCCTCAACGACTCGGTAGTATCCAGAATGAGCTCAATATCCGCGACAGACAATTCATCCATTCCCAGTAGGTTCTTGTGTCTGAATTCTCTCACCGGGCTCTCCTAGCTTTAGGCCCTCTCCACAAGAGGGAATCTGTGTTTTTCATATCAACGGATCGTCGTTCGGAATGATGATCAAAAAAAACCCCCTTGTAGTTAAACCAACAAGGAGGTTTATCGCAGTCTAACATGGGTCTTCCATATCTTAGAGTGCCGATTTTCGTGCCCTAGACGTTTAGGCTTCAATGTTAAGACATATGCATTCCCTATTCCGCACCACCCTTTTCGTCTTTCCCTTTCATTGCCTTGGCCCGCCCGCTGGCACCCTGATCCGTGTCCTTTGAAGTGCGAGGGCTCGCTTGCTCTTTCGCGGTGCGACCCTCTTTTCCCTTCTGGAGGCGTTTTCCGCCGGAGCCGGCGGCCTTCGTCTTGCGTTTCCCTCGCTTTTTGGTGTCCTCAGCCGGGAGCAATTGAATGACGGACATGGCAGCCCCGTCGCCCCTCCGGTGGCCTTTCTTCAGTACCCGAATGTAGCCGCCCTGTCGGTCCTGATACCGATCCTTCAATTCCTCGAACAATCGATGGGTGACAGCCCCCTCTCGGATATAGGAAAGCGCTTGACGCCTGGCGTGTAAATCACCCCTCTTTGCCAGGGTGATCATTTTCTCAGCCACTGACTTCAACTGCCTCGCTTTCGCATCGGTTGTCACCACCTGCTCGTATTTGAACAGGGATGTCGTCATGTTCCTCATGGTTGCAGCCCGATGGCAGGCATCCCGTCCAAGGTTATTCCTAGCCTTTCGATGCCTCATGGTTCTTGATCCTCTTCCGCCGCTTCGTCGCCTTCTCCGATTGAGGCCTCGACGGGTGGGAAATTATTCAACTTCATCCCGAGTGAAAGGTCCATGTCCTCCAGGATCGCTTTGATCTCATTCAGAGATTTTCTTCCGAAATTCTTCGTTTTGAGCATTTCCGCTTCTGTTTTTTGAACGAGCTCACCGATAAGGGTAATATTCGCGTTCTTCAGGCAATTTGCTGATCGAACCGACAACTCCAACTCTGAGACGGGCCTGAAGAGGTTCTCGTTCAGTTTCTCCTCTTCCTCTTCCTCAGGCCTTTCCTCCGGTTCGGGCTCTTCTTCGAAATTGATGAAGGGGGCCATCTGCTCCTTGAGGATCTTGGCCGCAAAGGCGACTGCATCTTCGGGCAGGACACTGCCGTCGGTCCACACCTCCAGTGTCAACTTGTCGTAATCTGTTATCTGCCCAACCCTGGCGTTCGTCACCACATAATTGACTTTCTGGATTGGTGAGAACACCGCATCCATTGGAATCCTGCCGATGAATTGGTCTTGATCCTGGTTTCGTTCACCGGGGACATACCCCTTACCCATCTTCACAAGCATCTCTATATTCAAACGCGCTTCCTTGTTCAGGGTAGCGATATGTTGTTCCGGGTTTAAAATCTCCACGACACCATCGGTCTCGATGTCACCCGCCGTCACGACGCCTTCTCCTTCGCGGCTCAATCGAATCACTGCCTCTTCCGCATCACGCAACTTCAGCTTTATTTCCTTCAGGTTCAAAATGATATCGGTCGTATCTTCGATGACTCCCGGTATGGTTGAGAATTCGTGGACGACGTCCTCTAACGTGACAGAAACGATTGCCGCGCCCTGCAACGAGGAGAGTAGGATTCGCCTCAACGAGTTACCGATCGTGATTCCGAATCCTCTCTCAAGAGGCTCACACACGAATTTCCCATAGGACACCGTGTGGCTATCCTCTTCGATCTTGATCGTTTTCGGTTTGATCAGTTCTCGCCAATTTCTTGCCTTTAAGTCTGCCAACAAGCCCCTCCATTCATTGGATCAATCTGAAGATCAAATCGGACCCCGTTCGGGAAACGTTTACCCCCCTCACGGTAGACCGTCAGAGGCCCAAAATGCCACCGGATCCCTTCTCGTCTGCAAAGCCTAATCCACTGGGGGACCCTATTTTGAATAAAACTCGACAATGAGCTGTTCCTGAATGGGCATGGTCAAATCTTCACGACTCGGTAAGACTTTCAAGGTGCCTTTGAGAGCGTCCTTGTCCAGCTCGATCCAGCTCGGGATACCTCTTCTGACGACGGTCTCCCTTGCCTCGGCGATTTGCGCTATCTCGCGGCTCTTCTCCTTGACCTCGATGTAGTCACCGACCCGCACCCGGTAGGAAGGGATATTCACGTTCCTCTGGTTGACACGAAAATGATTATGCTTGACCAGCTGTCTCGCCTGGGTTCGAGAGGCAGCAAAACCCATCCGATAGACGACGTTGTCCAATCGGGTTTCAAGGAGGGTCAGCAAATTGGTGCCCGTGACCCCTCTCTGCTTTTCAGCCCGGTAGTAGTACCGTCGAAACTGCTTTTCTAAAACGCCGTAAATTCGCTTGACTTTCTGCTTTTCTCTGAGCTGTATCTGATAATCAGAGAGTTTACCGGCGTGTCTTTGTCCGTGCTGACCAGGGCCGTACGGTCTCCGTTCAAAAGCGCATTTATCGCCGTAACAGCGATCTCCCTTTAGATAGAGTTTCAGGTTTTCGCGCCGGCACAATCTGCACACGGCACCTGTATATCTCGCCAAAATCAATCCTCCCGGATTCTCTCGTCGTCTCGCTCACGGTCTGGGATCGAACTGAAGTCCCACCCGACCGAGATGAATTATACCCGCCTCCGCTTAGGTGGTCGACAACCGTTGTGAGGAATCGGTGTCACATCCCTAATGACGCTCACGGAGAAACCATCCGCCTGCAACGCGCGTAACGCCGCCTCCCGACCCACGCCGGGTCCCTTGACCCTCACCTCCGCCGTCCTCATGCCCTGCTCCATAGCCTTCCGCAGGGCATCCTGCGCTGCCAACTGAGCCGCAAAGGGCGTGCTCTTGCGAGATCCCTTGAAGCCCTGACGACCCGCGCTGGAGGACGCTATGACATTTCCTTCGTTATCTGTCACGGTAATGATCGTGTTGTTGAAGGTGGACTGAATGTGGATGATCCCGGTGGGCACGTTCTTTTTCTCTTTTCTGCCCTTGCCGCCTCTTTTCGCTGGTCTCGCCATGTGCTTTCCCTAACTCCGATCCTACTTCTTTCTCTTTCCCATCACCGCCCTGCGAGGCCCCTTCCTCGTCCGGGCATTCGTACTCGTTCTTTGGCCCCTTACCGGCATTCCCTTTCTATGCCGCAAGCCGCGGTAGGCCCCCAAATCCATGAGGCGTTTGATATTCATTGAAACATCACGCCGGAGGTCTCCCTCAACCTTGTACTTCTCGTCGATGATCCGCCGAATCCTCGTTATTTGATCCTCGGTGAGTTGGTCCGTCGAGGTATCCCAGTCCAAACCGGCTTCGGTCAGGATACGTTGAGAACAACTCCGCCCTATGCCGTAAATGTAGGTCAGGGCGATCTCGATCCGTTTGCCTCTCGGTAGGTCAATGCCTGCGATTCTTGCCAAACCCTAACTCCTTGTACTCGTTCAGTCTCTCGAAACTCAATGGGGGATAATTCGTCAGCCAGGGACAATCTAACCTTGCTTCTGTTTGTGTCGCGGATTACTGCAAATGACCCGGACCGTACCCTTGCGTTTAATGATCTTACACTTATTGCAGATCGCCTTTACAGAACTTCTGACCTTCATAGCGCAGTGCCTCACCTTTCTTGCCCTGGACCTCTGTCTTCTTTCCCCCGCTCCTAGAGATGCCTGGCACGGATGAATCCCGGATTTCGCTTGCCTATCTCGCCTTTCCGAGACCTTTCTTCATGAAGCCTTCATAATGCCTCGTCAACATGTGGGACTCAATTTGGTTCGAGGTATCCATGGCAACGCCAACGACGATCAAGAGAGCCGTTCCGCCGAAGTAAAACGGCACATTGAGCTTGTAAATCAAGATCTGAGGTAAAACGCAGACAGCCGAAACATAAAGGGCGCCGCTAAACGTGAGTCTGGTCAAGACCCTGTCGATATAGTCGGCCGTATTCTTTCCCGGTCGGATGCCCGGTATAAACCCTCCGTACCGCTTCATATTATCGGCGACATCGACGGGATTGAATTGGACGGCCGTATAGAAATAGCAAAAAAAGATGATGAATACGACAAAGATCAAGATATAGACAATATGTCCTGGCGTCAAAAAATTAACGATTTGCTGAAGCCAGGGGATCTCCTTCACATTGAGGAAATTCGCGATCGTGGCCGGGAACATGATAATCGAAGAGGCGAATATGGGGGGGATAACGCCCGCCGTATTGACCCTCAAGGGCAGATGGGTGCTTTGCCCGCCATACATTTTGCGCCCCACGACCCGTTTGGCGTACTGAACCGGGATTCTTCGCTGCCCCCTCTCTACGAAAACGATGAAACCGACCACCCCAATCATGAGCGCGACCACGAGGGCCATGAAAAACGGCGTGACCTCGCCGGTCCCTATCAGTCTGAATGTATTGGCCACGGCCGTCGGGAAACGGGCCACGATTCCGGAAAAGATGATCAGGGAGATACCGTTGCCGATACCCCTTTCTGTGATCTGTTCGCCGAGCCACATCAGAAAGGCGGTACCGGCGGTCAGGGTGACGACGGCCAGCAATCGAAAGCCCCAGCCTCCCATAGGCACCACCATGGCGCCGCCCGGACTCGTCATGTTCTCCAGGCCGATGGCGATACCAAACCCCTGAATCACGCTCAATACGACGGTCCCATACCGTGTGTACTGGGTTATCTTCTTGCGCCCTTGTTCTCCTTCCTTCTTTAGTTTCTCAAGATAGGGTATGACGACCGCCAGAAGCTGCAAAATAATAGAGGCACTGATATAGGGCATGATGCCTAGCGCCATGACCGACATCTGACGAAGGGCGCCGCCCGAAAACATATCAAAGAGGCCGAATAGGGTCCCCTGCCTTGCGCTGAAGAAGGCTGACAATGCGGCGCCGTCGATTCCCGGCGTCGGGATATGGCACCCGAGGCGGTAAACCGCCAGCATGGCGAGGGTAAAGAGGATCCTCTTCTTCAGCTCTGGAATCTTCGATATATTCTGGAACCCGCTAATCAATTTCGGCTATCCTCTTTTCGTGACCGCCGCGATGGCCCTAGAATCTCCACTTTGCCTCCCGCTGCCTCGATCTTTGCCTTTGCGCTTCGGCTGATCCTGTGGACCTGGACGTTGATAGGAGCAGAGATCTGGCCGAAGCCCAGAAGCTTGACCTCATCCTCCGATCCTTTAATGAGACCGGCGTCCTTCAAGGCCTCGACATCCAGTACGGCCTTATTAGGGGCCAGGCGATCGAGATCTCTGAGATTCACAAGGACATACCTCTTCTTGAAGATGTTGGTGAAGCCGCGTTTCGGCAGTCGCCTCTTGAGGGGCATCTGTCCGCCTTCGAACCCGGGGGTCATTCCCGAACCGGACCGGGACCGCTGCCCTTTGTGCCCTCGACAAGCCGTCTTACCATGTCCGCTGCCGGGACCTCTGCCGACTCTCTTCCCTTTTTTTCTTGAACCCGCCGCTGGAGACAGGTCGTGAATCTTCATCACCATTCTCGCTTAGACCGAACCTTCCACCTTCACCAGGAAGGCTACCTTTTCGATCATCCCCCTGATGGCAGGTGTATTCTGGAGGATGACCGTCTTGTGCAACTTCGTGAGCCCGAGACCGACCAGTGTCCGACGGGTACGTTTGTCTTGACCGATACCACTTCTCACGAGCGTCAGTTTTAGCCTATCTGCCATGTTGTAAGCCCTTTTGAGTTCTTGAATCCATCATTGTCTCGCTCCCTCGGCCATTCTCTTGACACGGCGTCGAGCGATCGATTCCGGGCTCTGCAAAGACTGCAGGCCTTTGAGTGTAGCCCGTACAAGATTGTGAGGGTTGTGGGACCCCAAACACTTCGTCAATATATTTTGGACCCCGGCAGCCTCCAACGCGGCCCTGACGGCACCTCCCGCAATGAGGCCGGTACCCGGTCCGGCAGGTTTCAGCAGGACGCTGCCTGCGCCCCACTTCCCGATCACCTCGTGGGGTATCGTACCCTCGATGATAGGGACGGGCTTCATGTCCCTCTTTGCCCTGTCGACACCCTTTCTGATCGCCTCAGGGACCTCATTCGCCTTTCCGAGCCCACCGCCCACCGTCCCCTTGCCGTCACCGACAATGACGATCGCGCTGAAACTAAAACGGCGTCCTCCTTTGACCACCTTGGCGACCCGGTTGATGTGGACCACCTTTTCTATCAGTTCAACTTCGCCCTCTTGGTTCAACAACGGTTCTCTCCCTTATGACATCTCGTTGGGGCCAGCCTTCAGAACTCCAGCCCGTGTTCCCTGGCGGAATCGGCCAGCGCCTTGATACGACCATGATACAGAAACCCGTTCCGATCGAAGACCACCCTCTTGATTCCCTTTTCTGAGGCCCTCTTGGCCACGAGCGCACCGACCTGGGCTGAGCCCTCTTTATTCCCGCCCTTCTGCTTCAACTCTGACGGCAATTCCTTTGAGAGGGAGGAGCATTCAATCAGGGTCTTGCCGTTGGCATCATCAACGATCTGTGCATAGATATGCCTTGTGCTTCTGAACACGGACAGTCTGGGTCTCTCAGGTGTGCCCCGAACCCTTTTTCTAACCCTTTTTTTTCTTTTTTGGCGTGCTTCTGCCCTACTCGTCGATCCCATGAAAACATCCAAATATGATAAGGTTCACATGAAGGTCCCTACTTAGCTCCAGTCTTCCCCGCCTTCCGCCTGATCACTTCGTCAGTATACTTGATCCCCTTACCCTTGTAAGGTTCGGGACTTCTGAAACCACGAATCTTGGCGGCCGTTCTTCCCAGTAACTCCTTGTCTATCCCCGTTAAGGTAATCCTGGTCTTATCGACCTTGGCATCAATGCCCTCTGGTAGATCGAAATCGATCGGGTGCGAATACCCCAAATGAAACGTCAGCTTCCTTCCAGAGAGTGCGACCCGGTACCCGATCCCCACAATCTCCAGCACCCTCTCAAAGCCTTGGTTGACTCCCGTGATCATGTTGGCGATCAAGGCCCTGTGAAGACCATGAATCGCCTTTGATGTCTTGCCGTTACCGTTCTCCACGGATATCAGCAGTTGATCATTTTCCGTCTTGATCAGGACGTCAGAACCGACCTGGCGCCGGAGCTCCCCTTTAGGGCCCCGCACGTCCAGCCTGCCGTCCTTCCAATCTATTTGAACCCCCTGCGGGATTGGAATCGGTTTCTTGCCGATACGAGACATATCCGGCCTCCGCTCTTACGCCAATCTCCAATTAAGCTACACGCCGTCCTCTTGATGTGCACCTACCACACCGCACAGAGAACCTCTCCGCCAACGCCTGTTTCCTTCGCATCCCTATCGGTCATGATTCCCTTTGACGTGGAAAGGATATTGACGCCAAAGCCATTGAGGACCTTGGGAATCTGATCGCTCCTGCAATAGACCCGACAACTCGGCTTACTGACTCGCTTCAGGCCCCCGATGGCTGCACGTCCATTCTCGTCATATTTCAGGAACACCCGTATATTGCCTAGGCGACGGTTCGTCGTGATCTTATAGTTTCTAATAAAGCCTTCCGACTTCAGGATCTTTGCTATCTCTATCTTGATCTTTGAACGGGGTACGTCCACGGTTTCGTAAGATGCCATCAAGGCGTTTCTTACTCGAGTCAGCATATCGGCTATCGGATCGTTTATACTCATTTTGTTTACTCCCCGCATTCGCGTCGGACGAATGCTTCTGCCTTACCAACTGGACTTGATGACCCCCGGGATCTCACCCCTCAAGGCCATATTTCGAAAACAGATACGGCAGATCCCGAATTTCCTTAAGTAGGCCCTCGGCCTGCCGCAAATAGGACAACGATTGTAGTGCCGGGTGGCAAACTTCTGTTTCCTTTGCGCCTTGACCACTAAAGACTTCTTCGCCAAGTGAACCTCCCGCCTAACTTCTAAACGGCATCCCGAGAAGCCCTAAGAGGAAGCGTCCCTCTTCATCGGTCTTCGCCGTGGTAACAATGGTGATATTCAACCCCTTTATCTTGTCAATCTTATCGTAGTCGATCTCAGGAAAGATAATATGCTCCTTGATGCCGACTGTCGCGTTGCCGCGTCCGTCGAGCATCTTAACGGACAGACCTCTAAAATCACGCACGCGCGGAAATGCCACATTGAACAACTTATCGAGAAAATCGTACATCTTGGTCCGTCTCAAGGTAACCCGACAGCCTATCGGCATCCCCGCCCGCAGTTTGAATCCGGCGATAGATCTTTTCGCCTTCGTAATGACTGCACGCTGCCCGGCAATAAGACTCAGTTCTTCGACACCCTTGTCAAGGACCTTGATATTGAAGATCGCCTCTCCAAGACCCATGTTCAGGATGACCTTTTCCACCCGTGGAACTGCCATGATGCTCTTGTAGGCGAACTCCTGCATCAGGGCCGGGACCACTTCATTCTGATATTTTTCTTTTAATCGAGACAACGATGCCTCCTTGGAGGTGCCTTTCCGGTTTGCCCAGCGAGTGGTTCCAGTGCAGCTGGATTCGATATCGCTACACGTCCAATAGCTCACCGCATTTCTTGCAGATGCGAACCTTGGATTTATCCTCCAGCACACGTTTGCCGATCCTCGTCGGCTCCGTGCATTTATTGCATACCAGCATCAGATTGGAAATGGGAATGGGGGCCTCCTTCTCTACGATCCCCCCCTGAGCGTTCTTGCCGCCGGGCCTGGTATGCCGCTTGACCACATTGACCTTTTCTACGATGGCCCGGCCCTTGTCTGCATCCACTCGGAGAACGGACCCAATCTTCCCCTTTTCCTTGCCTGTGAGGATAGTGACTTTGTCGTCTTTCCTTATTTTAGGGTGGACTTTGCGCACCTTCTTCGCTCCCATGCAACCGGTGTCGGGCTAGATGACTTCCGGGGCCAGCGAAATAATTTTCATGAAGTTCTTGGCCCTCAACTCCCTGGCCACCGGGCCAAAGATTCGTGTTCCCAGAGGCTCATTCTGCTGGTTGACCAAGACGGCCGAGTTGTCATCGAATTTGATATATGAGCCGTCTTGTCTTGCGATTTCCTTCTTCGTTCGCACGATCACAGCCCTCATGACATCGCCCTTTTTGACTTTCGAGTTGGGCATCGCCTCTTTGACCGACGTGACTATCACGTCTCCAACACTCGCATAGCGTCGCTTCGATCCACCAAGGACCTTGATGCAAAGGAGCATTTTGGCCCCTGAATTATCAGCCACTCTCAGCTTCGTTTGAGTCTGAATCATTTCCCGGCTCCGACCGCTCTACAACGTCTCTAACTCCACTTTCGAGGAGTTCGATGACTTGCCATCTTTTCATCTTGCTGATAGGTCTTGATTCTATGATCTTGACCTTATCGCCGATTTGACAGGCGTTCTTAGGGTCATGAACCATGTACGTCTTATGGTCCCTGACATACTTATTGTAGGTTCTGTGCTTCTTGAGTCGACTCACCAAGACTTTTGCCGTCTTGTCCATCCGATTGCCGACGACAACGCCCGTCAGTTGTTTTCGAACCCCCCGTTCCGCCATTCTTGCCCTCTTCAATCTTTCTGGCCGGAGATCTCTATCTCTCTCCGGACGGTCCTAGTCCGTGCCAGATCTTTCTTCGTCCTACCGATCAGGGCCGTATTTCCAAGCTGTCCGGTGGCTTTCTGAAATCTCAGGTTAAAAAGTTCTTGCTTCAATTCCTTTTCTTTCTCGTCGAGCTCTTCTGCGCTCAGATCCCGGAGTTCACTTGCTTTCACGGTTTTGATCCCCTACTGACGAATCTGGTTGAAAACGGAAGTTTGTGGCCCGCCAGCCTGAAGGCCTCGGCAGCGACGCTTTCCCCCACACCTTCCATTTCGTATAGGACTCGACCCGGTTTGACGACCGCCACCCATCCTTCGGGAGCTCCTTTGCCTTTGCCCATCCGCGTCTCGGCCGGCTTTTTCGTAATCGGTTTATCGGGGAATACCCTGATCCAAATCTTACCGCCCCGCTTGACGTGTCGAGTTATGGCGATCCGGGCCGCCTCGATCTGCTGAGCGCTCAACATCCCGCACTGGAGGGCTTGCAGACCGTAATCTCCAAACTCCAATTTGTTGCCCTTGCTATAAGCCTTCCCCTTGGTACGACCCTTCTGCTTTTTGCGATATTTGAGTTTCTTTGGGCTCAGCATTTCAGCACCTAGTTCTTTCTATCGGGCAGGATCTCTCCCTTAAAGATGGTCACCTTCACACCAATGACCCCGTATGTCGTAAAGGCCTCCGCGAACCCGTAGTCGATATCCGCGCGAATGGTATGCAGGGGGACCCTTCCTTTCCGATACCACTCGCGACGGGCCATTTCGGCCCCCCCCAGGCGGCCCGCACAGGCGATCTTGATGCCGAGGGCCCCAAAGCGGAGAGCCGAACTAACACTCTTCTTCATTGCACGACGAAACGACACCCGTCGGACGAGTTGCAAGGCAAGGTTTTCGGCTACCAACTGTGCGTCTACTTCCGGTTTTCTGACCTCCTGAATATCGATGATGACAGGCTTGCTTATCTTTTTTTCCAGCGCTCGCTTCAAATTCTCAATCTCGACGCCCTTCTTGCCAATAATCAAGCCCGGCCTCGCCGTGTGGATCCTGATCCTGACCTTGCTGGCAGCCCGCTCAATCTCTACCTTGGAGACCCCGGCTTGATGAAGCCGTATCTTCAAGAACTGCCTGATTTGGTAGTCCTCGAACACAAAGTCGCTGTAATCCCTTCCCGAGAACCACCTGGAATCCCAACTCCGGTTGATGCCCAATCGAAAGCCTATCGGATTAACCTTTTGTCCCAAACTGCACCTCCCTCACCCGATCAGAGCCCCATCGCCCTTGTGGGCATGGCTTCAAACGGGACACTGGCCTTAGGCTTCAGTCTCATCTAAGATCACCGTCATATGCGCTGAGCGTTTTCTTATTCTGGTCGCACGACCCATCGCACGTGGCCGAAAGCGCTTCATGGTCGGGCCCTCATCCGCGAAGACCCTTTTGATGTACAGTCCATCCACATCCAGATTTGCGTTTTCTTGAGCATTTGCCACGGCTGAGTCTATCAGCTTCTTTAAAAGAAAGGCCCCCTTTTGGGGTGAAAAGGTGAGTAGCTGCAAGGCCTCACCGACCTTTCGGCCACGCACCTGGTCCATAATCAGCCTAATCTTGCGAGGCGATACCCTGACGTATTTCAATACGGCCCTTGTTTCCATTATTTCTTAGCGCCTTTGAGACGAGACTTCTTGTCCCCGGCATGACCATGAAAGGTCCTTGTCGGAGAAAACTCACCCAGCTTGTGCCCCACCATATCCTCGATGACGAATACCGGGAGGAACTTCTTCCCGTTGTGGACGGCAAATGTCAATCCCACAAACTCGGGGAGGATCGTCGACCGTCGTGACCAGGTCTTGATGATTTTGCGGCTTCTGGTTTCCTGGGCCTGGAATACCTTCCTTAGCAGATGGTCATCGACGAACGGACCCTTTTTCAACGAACGTGGCACTTCAGCGCCTCCTTCTTTAATCACACAGCACGGTAAAACGCGTAGGAACTGCAGGTTTGCATACTACGAGCGTTTCTTCACGATCAGTTTGTCGCTCCCCTTTTTCGTACGGGTCTTATAGCCCTTGGTAGGGACACCCCAAGGAGTGACCGGGTGACGGCCACCGGAGGATTTTCCCTCCCCCCCGCCGTGGGGATGATCGACCGGGTTCATAGCCACACCTCTGACGTGGGGTCTTCGGCCTCTCCATCTTTTCCTACCTGCTTTTCCGAGGCTCACATTTTCTTGCTCAAGATTACCGACCTGCCCGATCGTGGCCTTACAGTCGAGAAAGACCATCCGCACCTCACCCGACGGCAGTTTAACTTGCGCGTATTTGCCTTCTTTGGCCATCAATTGGGCATATGTGCCTGCACTCCTGACGATCTGACCGCCGTGCCCAACCTTCAACTCGATGTTGTGGACGGATGTACCCAAGGGGATATCCCTCAATCGCGCGGCGCAGCCCGGCCTGATTTCGACACCTTCGCCCGAGACCACCCTATCGCCCACACGCAGTCCAACAGGCGCCAGGATGTAGCGCTTCTCTCCGTCCGTATAGTGCAGCAAGGCGATGTTCGCGGACCGATTAGGATCATATTCAATGCTTGCCACCCTCGCCGGGATGCCATCCTTGTCCCTCTTGAAGTCGATGAGTCGGTAGTGTCTTTTACTGCCGCCACCCCGGTGGCGACTCGTCACGCGACCAAGTGAGTTCCTTCCGCCTGCCTTTTTTAGGGGTCGCAGCAGGCTCTTTTCCGGTCCCCGCCGTGTAATTTCTTCCAACGTAGAATAGGTTTGAAACCTTCTTCCCGGTGACGTCGGCTTTTGACTCTTGATCGTCATGATCTTCCCCAGTATGGGTACGCTGTCTCCTTACATCCCTTCAAGAAATTCGATGTTTTCGCCCGGGGCCAGTTTTACGATCGCCTTCTTCCAGTCGGGCCGTTTTCCCAACGTCCTACCCATCCGGCGCTTCTTGCCCCTCACGTTGATCGTCCTAACCTGCAATACCTTCGTCTTGAAAAGCGCTTCCACGGCCTGCCTGATCTCGACCTTGTTTGCCTTTCGATCCACGCGGAAACTCACTTGGTTGTAGCCTTCCTTTTGGAGGGTTCCCTTCTCGGTAATCTGAGGTCGCTTGAGGACGTTATAGATGTCCATTAGGTAATCAGGGCCTCCTCTATTCTGCCGATGGCCGATTGAACTAGAAAGAGATGTTCACATTTCAAGATATCGTAAACGTTGAGGCCCTCACATCTCATGACCTTCACCCCGGGGACGTTCCCGGACGACTTCTCGAGGTTCTCGTTCTTCTGCTCAGTCACGATAAGCGCTTTCTGGGATTCAAACCTCTTCATGATCTGGACAAAGCGCTTCGTTTTGATCTCCGGTAGATCGAAATCGGTGACCACAATCAGCCGATCATGTTGGCATTTATCCGTCAATGCCATTCGCAGGGCCGCCTTCCTGACTTTCTTGGATACCTTTTGAACATATTTCCTCGGGACGGGGCCAAAGGCCGCGCCGCCCCCTCTCCTGGTTGGTGACGAGGCCCCGCCGACCCTCGCCCTCCCGGTTCCCTTCTGGCGATACAGTTTACTGCCGGAAGCCTTCACTTCTGATCGTCCCTTGGTGGAAGCGCTACCGGCCCTCCGCTTGCCAAGCTGGCTTGTGACGACCTGATGGAGGAGGTGCTTCTTGACGGGCGTATTGAAGATCTCTTCCTTTAGCTCGATTTCGGCGGTCTTTTCCCGCTCGAGGTTATATACGGCGACTTTGGGCATTTCAGAGTGTCTTCCGTTTCCTGACCTTATGGTTTTTGCGATAACTCAACGTTTCAGTTACTTCGAAAGGCTACTCAGCTGCGCCCTTCGTAATCTCAATGAGACTGTTGCGGCTTCCAGGAATGGAGCCTTTGATGGCTATCAACCCTTCTTCGGGTCTCACATCGATGACTTTGAGGTTCTTGACGGTCGTCTTCTGATGTCCCATCCTCCCGGGGAGCTTCTTGCCTTTGAAAACGCGACTCGGTGTCGCGCTCGCCCCTATGGAGCCGGGCACCCGATGCGAACGGCAGCCATGGGTTTCCTTGCCACCGGAAAATCCCCACCTCTTGATAACGCCGCTGAAGCCGCGACCCTTGCTCCGACCGGTGACATTGACCGTATCCCCGATGTTGAGTACGTCCGCGCGGATCTCCTGCCCCACTTCAAACTCATCAGAACGCTCGACACGGATTTCGCGCAAATACCGATAACACGCGCTTCCGGCAGCCTGAAAATGGCCCTTGAGAGGTTTGATCGTCCGTTGTTCCTTTTGAGGTTCAAACCCCACCTGCAGAGCCTCATACCCGTCCCTTGCCTGCGACTTCTTCTGAATGACCACCTGCGGCCCAGCCTGGACAATAGTCACGGGCGTGCTTTTCCCTTCTTCAAGAAAGAGACGCGTCATGCCCACCTTTTTTCCCAACAGCGTACTTACCATCGATTCAGCCCCATTGTGATCGACTCATAGGTATACTTGTACAGTATCTTGATCTTGAAACCTGCTGAGGCCTATTAGAGTCTTTTCAAAAACGTAAATTAGCACTCACAGTTTTATTTCGACATCAACCCCTGCGGCAAGGTCAAGCTTCATCAGGGCGTCTACCGTTTGCTGCGTAGGTTCTAGTATATCGAGTAGTCGCTTATGCGTCCTGATCTCAAATTGTTCGCGTGATTTCTTGTCAACGTGCGGCGATCTGAGGACACAATACTTATTAATAACGGTCGGAAGGGGAATCGGGCCCGCCACCTTGGCACCCGTTTCTCTCGCCGTTTCAACGATCTCGGCGGCGGACTGGTCCAAGAGCTTGTGGTCGTATGCCTTCAATCGAATCCTGATTTTCTCGTTGGCGATTGTCTTCTTCATCACTTTCTATCTCTGCACCCTGAGACGGCGCTACTCGATAATGTCACTGATCACACCGGCACCCACCGTG
>CAZAGT010000030.1:0-19641 GCA_964484515.1 uncultured Desulfobacteraceae bacterium
GTCCGGTGGCGGGGGCTCGGGTGGCGGTGGCGGGGACTCGGGTGGCGGGGGCGGGGGCGGGAGTTCCTGAGGGGTCGTCTGGGGGATCTCCGCCAGCACTTCAGTATCTTGCGTCACGGTGTCGATCGTGCCCTCAGCTCCGGTCTCGCCAGGGCCGCCGGCCCCCAGCTCGGTGTGGAGCTCCTCATCCGCTGACGTCCACTCCGCGTAGTCCTCTTCTTCCGTGCCGGCCTCCTCAACCTCTTCGGTTGCCTCACCCTCTTTGAGGGCGGTCTCCTCGTCGGCCGCCTCGGCCTCCGTTATCTCTCCTTCGGCCTCATCCTGATCCGCCTCGGCTTGCGTCTCATCCTCCGCCTTCGTTTTCCTCTTGCTCCTCTCGGTGGGCGCCGTCTCCTTTTCCCGTTGCTCAATCTCAGACTCCGCAGCCGGCATGATCAAGGGTACCGCCTCCTCACTGACAACCACCGCCTTCTGGCCTGCGCCAAGAAGCCTGTACAACTCTGGCTTCTTCTTCGGGTACACGTAGCCTTCACCTTCCTTGAAGAGCACCTCCATCTTGCCCCTGATATAAGAGGGCAGAAAGTTGGTCCCCCGAACCCCAACCACCGCCGTGGGCGTGTGGACCTCGAACCGACTGGCCTTATCCCTCCCAAAGACCTTGCCCGCCATCACCTTGACGATGTTCTGGAGCCGACCTCGAAATAACGTCAAAATCCCCTTGCTTTGTTCCGCTCCGACCAGGTATTCCGTGATCTCCACCCGCGTGTTCTCGGCCAGCCGCAAAATATTGTCGTCCTCAAAGGTGATCTCGGCCTTCGATTTGCTTTTCGCCCGCACTATATCGCCAATGGATACCTCATCCTCCAAACGAGCCGGCCGCGCCGCTTCCCCCGGGCTGGTAATATCCACCCTCCCTTCCACGTGCGTGAATTTGCCGACCGGCCGGGCTTCAACCACCCCGGAGAACAAAATCGAAAGGCTCAAAAGACCCGCCAGCGTGATCAATCTCTTCATTTTACTCCCCCATGTTTCGCCTGCCGTTATACCCCTCGCGGAGGGTAACAGCCCCCGCATCAGAACCGCAGCTCAACACCCAAGGTGTAAATGTTCCGGTCATAATCGAAGATGGCTACGTTTGAGTTCGACACCGTCCTTGAAAACTGTGCAATCAGGTCTCTGTTGCGCAAAAACTCCCACCGCAGCGTCACCGTACCGTCATAGATGTGGTCCTCGCGCTCGATCCCCGCAAAGAAATCACCCATCACGCGCGCGTTCTTGTAATCTCTGAAGGCCGCCCGCAGATTCAACTGCAAGGACAGGTTGTCGATCAACGGAATCGTACCATTGGCGCTAATAATGTGGGCATCGTTCTCCCAGTGTAAGCCCTTGGCATCCTCATACTCAAAATCGTATCTCAGATTGACAAGCCCCCCCCTCTTGTAGGGCCAGATCCAACTGACGTAGGCATTCAATCCGGTGGCGTCACGGTCTTCTTCGGGGGCCAAAAAATCGATTCGCGGGCGGTAGTTTCGCGACAGGTAGCCGCCGAACACCTCCAGAATCTGGTTGGTATTGATCAGCGTCCGAAAAAGGGGCCCCGCGTTCAGGCGGTCGGTGAAGGTCTCGTAATTCGGCAAATTGCGCACGAGCACGTAGTCATACCTCGCCGCTAGATTCAGGGCCCATTTCCCAAAATTGTAGCCGGGCACCACATAAATGCTGTTGACAATGGCATCGTGGGAGTCAGCAATGATCTCATCAGAATAGAAATTCGCAAAAAGAGAGTAATTCAGATTGAAAAGCCACGGCCCTTCCAGGATCGGAACATAGTCGACTCTTAAGGAGCTGGAGCCCGCTGCGCTGGTTTGACCTGTCGGGATCACAAAGGACGGGTCGCCGGGATCGAGTACTACATTGGTGTCATACGAGCCAAAAAGCTGAAGCATGATCCGCAGCGGCTTTTCCAGCTCCATCCGCTGCTCTACCAGATCCTGATACCTGCGGGCGAAGGTGGCCAAGTCCGATCGCGGATCGACCAGGATCGCCGCGTTGAAACGTTTCTTGGCCTCCTTGAATTTCCTCTCCTTCATGCAACACACGGCAATCTGCAATTCAGCCGACTGCGCCAGACTCGCATCCAGCTCTTTCGCCTTTTCGAAGGCTGCGATGGCCTCCATGTTCTTGCCTTGCTTCTGCAGCAGCATTCCCTTCAGAAAAGCCACCTTGGCCGGAAAGATCTCTTCCTCCTCCGCCACCGCAACCCATTTCTGCGCTTCCTCAAGCTGCTCCAGCAACAGAAGCGTATCAATCAACTCTACCAGGGCCTCCTTGATCCTGGGCGTCAACTCAACCGCGGCTCGCAGGTTCTCCGCCGCCTTTGGATAGGCAATCGTCTGTTTGTAGGCCATACCCAGAAAAAAGGCCGCAGCAGATGATTGGGGATCTTCCTGGCGCGCCTTGATCAAGATGTCAATCGCCTCTTCATAATTCTCCGCTCTGTATTGCTCGACCCCCTCACGCAGGTACTGCCCTTCGCAAAATGCGGTCTGACTGAGCAAAAAGGGGAAAATCACCCCACAGAAAAACAAGGAAACCGCGGCTCTCTTCACAACCATATCGCCCCCTAGCCCAGCCCTAGAGTTGGTATTTACGGCTCAGCAAGAGAGAACATATGTGAAACGCAAGAACAGACAAATAACAGCGTGGCTTTTGTGCTTCGATTAGGAGAATTCTAAGACAACTACGCGGTATACTACGCTCCCGACAGAACTCTACCTATTCCGTCGGGAGCGAAGTAGACCGTATTTGATGTGCTCATTCATGGGGGTCTTTAGGGGTCCTTAATGGCATGTCTACGGTCATTTCAGATAAATGAAGCTTCTAAGTCAAGGACTATTTCATAAATATAAACCGCAATCAAGAAATATAAGACCAATGTTTGTTCATTGATTTGTGGTAACTAAGAAAAAGGTATCACAGGGCTGATACTACTTGAGAATGAGGAGGCTTCATCGGCCGTAGTGGCATTCCCAGGTAAACGTAATAGGGACCGCCACCATCAATCGGCGCAGGCATGGGATTGAGGAAGTCGTTCTCAATGGAAAAGGTTTCCACAGTGCCGAGGGCGTCCCCAAGTGACCCAGATCGGGCCTTTCCAAACAGTCAAGATGCAGTCTCATAGTTGGGAGGGCAAACGAGGCCTTTGGTATGAGGAGTATTGAGATTGCCGAGGCGACTAGGGGAGAGTTTTGGACGAGGCCCAAGGTTTCAAGCCAACGACCAAGGCTGGAGACCTTTCCCGGAGTTCGGAGAGTTTCGGGGTAAGTGCCTCGGGGCTATTGGGAGTGTTTTGAAGGCGGGATTATTCGCTGCGAGGGTTTCAAGTTCTTTCACCTTTGTTCTGCTATTTCTGTTAGTGTCAATTCTTTTGTATTGATATGTGCAAGTTCTTACCATTATGCTGCAATATGTTAACCGTAAGATGGTATTTTTTTGCCTATCGCGGTACTTTTCGATTTTCTTTCATTGATGTCTCTAGGTAATTGGGTAACTTTGGGTGTAGATTCCGTGTCCGTTCTGTGGCACGATCTTTGCCTATATTGTTCCCGAGCCGTTCGTTATTTGATTCCTCCAAATTTCGTCTCCCGGCTCTCTTCGCCCTTTCGACGCGATGAGAAGTGCATGGTCATGCAGCGGGGAGACGCTGGAGCCGGACATTCTCCGCGCGTCTCCTTCTCTCATCGTCCACACGAACGGGTCCTTTCAAGCATGCGGCCAATGTATACGAGGGAAGGCGGGTATTTCCTTTTCCATCGGGTGTGTGTTCTCAGGGCCTAGAATCCCGTTCGGTTTAGAGCCAAATAGTAGGACGAACGAGACCAATACAGGGGACTTCAAATCATGGCGGAAAAGAGGGGTTATTCATCAGATAGGCGTTCGGGCAAAGACCGGCGAGTAAACAACGATCCTCGGTACCCCGCAAACAGGATCGAACGTAGAAACGGGACAGAGCGAAGGTCCGGTGACGAACGACGGGCGGGGTGGCTCAAGATCGGCCGCTGGCACAGCGTTTTTCCCTGGGAAAGAAGACGCCGTACCGGTCAGGGCAACAAGGTGCAGGAGTCGTGGAGGATGTCTTAAAGTGGATAGCCACGAAAGTCGCCGAGATGCCTGCCGTCAAAAACGACTACAAACGGAGCGAAACCATGTCCGGTGATTTGCCTCCTCGGCCACCCTCTCTGATCTGGTAGACGTGCGCCTAATCGGAGCTGGAAGCGAGTTTAGAAAAGGGGCGGTCCATGGTATAGATACCTGAATGTTGTCTCGGAAAGCACCCGGAATAGAGATCGGGGGCGAGCTGGAGCGCCGCCATTCAGAGGAGACCCTCAAGGATCGTTCCTCGGATTTCTCGGCCAAGTATTTGGCCGTCTGGCATCTGCAATACCTCGCTGAGACGAAACCTCACCTAATCGCAGCGGAGACCATTGCCAGTCTCGTGGGTCTCCTTCAAGACGAAGCCGTTTCACATCAGACCCAGGCCTATTTTATGCAGAAGGCCGTCGGCAACGCCCTTTGCACGGCGTTGATCCATGCGGAGAGACAGGCCGATACCGTCTTGCTCGTCCTCCGAGACATCCTCGGCAGGGCCCGCGGTCCCGGCCACCGTGCGATCGCCGAAGCCTGCGGCTCACTGCCTTTGTCAATTCGAGGCCCGGCCGTCAGCCTCGCCGTAATTGATGAAAGACCTGCCTTAAGCTGGTCTCAAATTGCGAGAAAAACGAACCTTGAACCATGTACGGTTCTCAGGCGCAATGGGAGGAGCCTCGTCGTCGGATGCGGTGATCAAGGAGGCATGATGGTCTTTAAAATGGCGCAGGACCCGGAGTCGCTCCATAGAGAAGCAGTCTGGATGGCGCACCTGGGTCGCTTGAAGGATGACTTCCCCTTGCGTTTTGATGTCCCTCAAATTCAGAGGATTGAAGATGCTTACGTATTCAGACTGAAGGATGCTCCGGACGAGGTACGCGGGGGCCATGATCTCGATGCGGAGCGGTACGCCATTGTCTTCAAGGCCCCTGAAGACTACTTCTGTTATCCCAATGAGCATGGGGGCCCCAATGAGTCCGAATTCAAAGAGATTATCCAGAGGAATGCCTGGCTCTTTGGAAGACTCACATCGTTCGGCATTGTTCACACGGCACCGATCCCGCTTTTCCACAATCGGGTTCAGGGACACCGGCGAAGAGATCAGGGACGCTACGAATGGTACCGTGGCGGCCGCCTCGACCGGTGGCTCGATTCATGTATGTTTCCCAATCTGGGCCGATCCGGGATCAGGGACTTTGAGCACTTTACCAGCTTTGAGGGATCGAGCCTGGCGCTCTACCGCCATATGGGTCAGCATTTCTTGAGCTTGCTCCTCATAGTCGGCAGCTGGTTTCGCAACAGAGATCCTCAGCGGGTCGGTCTCGATCGGCATGGAAAGGCCATTGACGCGCGAGATCTGTTTGAGGAGGGGTCCTTGAGGGATCTCATAGGAGAGCTCTTTCTGCACTACTATCAGGGTTTCGTCGGAGAAACCTTCAAGGGCACAGTCCCGTTAGACGACGTGCAGCTCTCCGCGCGCATGATCGAGGAGATGGGTGTCGATCGTCATATGGAAGAGGTCTTAAGGGTCCCCGATCAGAAACGATTGACTGATCGAGAATTCAGGGATTACTTGGTCAAGCAGGGGTATGAGGAAAAGGCGATCGGCTCCATCAAGAAGGGCGAACGGGACGTCCGGATTCTGAGCGGCCCTCATTTGGGAGGATTCAACGAGCGGATTTCGCTTCCGGAGCTGATTGATGCCGCGGGAACCATGTCCGCCCTTTGTGTTCTGGGCCGTTATTTGCATTGCAAAGGCCGTGATCTTTCTCAGATCCTTTTGGCGACAGCAACGTGAGGTGCTCGGCAGGTCCGGGAGAAAAACCGGAAGAAGACGATAGCGATCGACACAGGTCGAAAGGTGCCGGATTTTCTTAGGAATATTGAGCCTGATTTCTTGGTTTATGCGGGTGCCCTAGGCGTCGCAGTCGGATTGATGTGCTTGATCCTTTTTCTTTACCGGCGCGCACGGTGGCTAACCGGCTTGCTGACCCGAAGGAAGGCCGCAACGCCATCGATACTCGCCAGCTTACGCAATCTGCTGACCATTATGCTCTGGACGTCCCTGTTCGGGATGGTTTTGTTCGTTGGTGCTTTTCTGCGCGCCTATCACGTCTTTACCTACGAAGACCCGGTGGCGGAGATCAGGAACGACTCGACCGATCGGGCCGGCATCAGCCAAATCACGCTCGTGCCGCTGCTCTCCCCTTCCGATCGGGGAGAGCCGCAGAGGTTCCTCATCAGGGGCGATCAGTGGATGATCGAGGGGGATATCCTTAAGTGGGACGATTGGTTGGGCTTCCTGGGCCTGCGCACGCGCTACAGGTTGACCCGCTTGAGGGGCCGGTACCTGAATACACAGGATGAATTTCGAGAACCGAAGACCATCTATTCGCTTGTTGAAGACGAAGATCATCCCCTCTGGCGGTATTTGTACCAATACGGAGGGGAACTACCCTTCGTAAGTACCGTGTATGGGAACGCGGCGTTTCAAACAGCCCGAGACGGCGAGCATTACCTCCTTTACGTGGGCTCATCAGGATTCATCGTGCGCGTTGCGGAAGAAGACGGATCGATCCGGTTTCCCTGATGCGGGCCTTTGGCCGTAACATACTCCTTCTTGTTGGCCTCCCGGAGCGTGATCACTTACGAACGGCAACCCCTTCTCCGGCGCTTCACAGAACGGCGCCAAATAATCACAGGGCTCCTCCGGTGGCTCCGGGCCGCTAGACCCCATTGAAGATAGCTATCTGCGCCCTTCCGGGGGAGGCTGTCGGAAAACGCCCATCTGCCGCGTTACCCTCATCCCTCGTCACTGCGACGTACTTCTATGTACGCCTCATTCCTCGGGATTTCGGAAGCCTTGCATCTGGACATTTTCCATCAGCCTCTCAGAAGTCGGTTTTTCGACAGTCTCGGGGGAGAGTATCAACCTTGGCGCATCCAAAGCACTTGGGCCCCGGCCGGTTGCACGCTTTACAGAGACCATCTTCCGGAAGGCCCGGTAACCTTCCTTTTCGTTGCCGAGAATGTCCAGGCTAGGTGTCGAAGCCGTGCCCAACGGCCCAATCGACCACGGCCAGAGGTGAGGCGAGCACGTCGACTCCAGCGTCCCGCAGGGCCTCCCATTTGCTTTCGATACCACCTGTTGCGCCACGGATAATGGCACCGGCGTGGCCCATGCGCTTGCCCTTGGGCGCGTGTCGTCCCGCAATATAGGCGGCCACTGGCTTCTTCATTTCCGCAGCGACGAATGGAGCCGCCTGCTCCTCTTGCACACCGCCCACCTCGCCCACGATCACGACCGCTTTCGTTTCTCGATCTTGCTCGAAAAGCTTCAGGATGTCGACCATATTGCTGAACACGACCGGATCGGCACCCATGCCGGCAACAGTGCTCTGGCCGATGCCCGCCTCGGTGAGGATGCCGGCTATCTCATAGGCCAAGGTGCCGCTCCGTGAGATGATCCCGATCGGGCCGGGTGAGAAAAGCGAGCCCGGCATGATCCCCATTTTGGCCTGCCCGGGCGTTAACACACCGGGCGTTGTCGGCCCCAGGGCGAAGATCCCGTTCCGTTGGGCGTACTCGCGCATGATCATGATATCGTGCACGGGTACGTGCTCCGGAACAACGACGATAAGGCCGATCCCTGCGGCCATGGTTTCGAAAAACGCGTCTTTGACAAAGGTCGCCGGCACAAAGAACACGGAGGCCTCAGGGGCGGTTTCGCCAAGCGCTTCGGCGACCGTATCGAAGACCGGGACACCTTCCACTGAGGCTCCGCCCTTACCCGGTGTCACACCGGCGACCACGTTGGTGCCGTAATCGATCATCCAGCGGGTCTGGATACGTCCGATTTTGCCCGTAATCCCCTGCACCAGGACACGCGTATTTCGATCAAGCAGGATGGACACGCCGCCTTCCCCCTCTTTCCTTCCAGTCCCGCCTCTTGCCGCTGGGCGGCCAGGTTGATCGACCGATAAACTCTATCAAATTCGTGCTTGAATTTGACATTTTCAGATTCTTCGAAACGCCTTTGCCCGGCCATGGGGGTCTCCTTTTCAAAAACGAGGAATTGAGTGCGTTGTCTCCGCATAAGGCGCTACCCGAGGCGGCCGGAGGGCCACCGTGGTATATGCCGGATTGACAGCCTTGGCACATTCTCTGAGTCTGCTCCGGCCGCCTTGCTTGCAAGCCTTTTTAGCGTTCGAGCAGGTAACGTTTCGTTTTTGAAAAGGAGACCCCTATGGCCGGGCGTTAAGGTATCAACGACCTCATTTCATAAAATTCTATACGAGAGCATCTTTCGTTCTCTGGCTCCCGTGGGTGGCATCGTCGTTGTGGAGGCTGACGGAAAATGCCCAGATACTGGTTTGCGACAGTCTGTTAGGCGCCAAGCAACCTGAACAATACCGCCACCGCCTTTTCCGTGGGCATATCGGTAACGACGTGAACCCCGGCGCTACGGAGGATCTGCCAAGTCTCCTCTTGCCGGTTGCCCAGGGCCTTGGCGACGACGGGAATCCGGACTTGATGCTCCCGCATGTAGCGCACGATGCCTTGGGCGCCTTCGTGGATGGGGTTGATACCGCCATAGACATTGACAAAGACGGCGCGGAGGGCGGGCTTCATCATCACGAGGGCCATGCTCTGGTAGAGTAACTCTGCCGTGATTCCTCCGCCGGTCTCGAGAAAGTTGGCGGGAGCCAACTTTTGGGCGATGATGTCCATGCTGGCCATACCCAGGCCGGCGCCCGAGGCGATGATACCGATGTCCCCTTCCAGATCCACATAGGTGACACCAATCTCGCGCCCTCGGCGTTCTAACGGGTTGTCGATGCGTTCCAACGGATTCGGCAGCTGATCGGTTGGCCGAGGCGGGGCGGCGTCGTCCACTTCGAGGACCGCGTCAACGGCCACGAATAGCCCATCGGTCGTCGCTGCGATTGGATTGATTTCGGCGGTCAGGGCACTGCGATCGCGGAACACCCGGTATAGCCGCACCAGGATATCAGAGAGGCGCAGCAGCTCATTAGAGCGGACTCCCAGGCCTTGCAAGAGTTCGCGGGCCTGATAGGGAAGGAATTCGCGGCCGACATCCTGGTGCATGGAGGCGATTTCGTGCGGAGAGGCCCTTGCGACCTCCTCAATCTGCATGCCGCCCTGGGTGCTCGCCATGAGCATCGGCCTTCCCACATAGCCGTCCACCGCAATGCCCAGGTAGAACTCCCTGGCAATGTCAAGCTTCCGGCATACTAGCAGGCTTGCCACGGGGAACCCTTTGATCTTGGTCTCAAGGAGGGACTTTGAAAGGTCATAGGCCTCTTCGGGGCTCGCCGCGACCTTGATGCCGCCGGCTAGGCCTCTCCCGCCCACGAGCACCTGGGCCTTGAGGACGACCGGAAAGCCGAGTCTGGCAGCCATTCGCTCTGCTTCCTCGGGCGTTCGAGTCACTTCACGAGCGGGGAACGGGATGCCTGCCGACTCGAAGATATCGGCCGCCTCAAATTCATGAAGTCTCATTTATCCACCTGAGCTTGCCCAATGATCTTCAGCGAGGCAGACAAGGCGTCGCCCTTGAAGCGAATAGCGAGGGCTGCGGTCAACATGTCCATGGTGATCACACGGTTGAGTTTTGCAAGAACCGCCAACGACGCCAACGCCCAATCTTGGCTTCTTATCTTCTGTTTCCTAAAGTCGATCCGCCGAACCCGGGCACGCGACGTTGGGAGATCGATTCCGACGGCTTGGATGATAAGGGTGCCATCATCGAGGGACGAGAAGATATCGCGGCGACGATTGACGCCCTCTTGGCCCAGCGCCAAGACCACGGAAGGCTTGGCAATGCCCGTGTAGAGGATATCCTGGGGCGAGAGGATCAGCTCGCTGATCGAATACCCCCGCAAGACCGTGATGGGATAGTCGTTTTTCTGGGTGGTCTTCAACCCCGCAAACAGGCCTGCATAGCCCATGATTTCACCGGCCGTAAGGACCCGTTGTCCTGCGCTCCCCAGGATGACCACCTCCTGGCGGTCAGCGGTCGGCGCCATGCAGGTCGGTTCGACTCTCGGCAACGGGCTGGGTGGTTTGAGTTCAGCCGAGATATCCCGATAGCGACGGCCGTATTCCTCTCTTTGGTTCTTGGCCACCGGTCCTTCAATAGCCCCCAACTCGTTTAGTGCTGCTTCAATGCTCTTCGGCGTCAGGCGGTTTCTTTTTGTGTAGCGACCGGGGCAGATCCCCCAGATATCGAGCACGGAGAATCCCTCATAATCGAGTGCGCGTGCAATTTGGTCCGGAAGGTCCCGGCGGTAGCCTGAGCACCGGGTCACATAGCCTGCACCCGCCGAGACGGCGACGGCGCCAATATCGAGTGGAGGCTCAAGCTGATTGAGAAACCCGGAACCCACCTGTGCCTGGGACGGGGTCGTCACGGAGTATTGCCCCCCGGTCATCCCGAAGTTGAAATTGTTCAATATCAGCAGGGTTAAGTCGAGGTTGCGGCGGCAGGCCGCCACGAAGTGGGCGCCACCGATCCCGATGCCGCCGTCACCCATCGTCACGATGACCTTCATTTCGGGTCGGGCCATCTTGAGGCCGGTAGCGTAAGTCAGGGCACGTCCGTGTAGACCGTGAAGCGCATGGGTCTTGAAGAAGGTGTCAAAGAGTCCTGAGCATCCAATATCACTGACCATAGCGATCTGGTGCCCCTTCAGGTTCCTCATTAGGAACGCCTGGTCCAATGCTTTTGCGATGTGCTCATGCGCGCACCCAGGGCAGAAGAGAGGGGGTCTATCTTCATTCAGGAGGCTATCCATTTGTCACCGCGTCAACGATCTGTTGCGGGGTTATGAGCCGCCCGTCCATCTGGTTAAGAGGCACTATCTCTTTCTGTGGAACGATGCGCTGTATTTCGGTGACGTACTGGCCCATATTCATTTCCGGGACCAGGATTCGGGTGGCATGCTCGGTCTTGGCCCTGATCAATTCGGCAGGCACCGGCCAGAGGGTCTTGGGGATCAGGAGGGATACTGCATTTCCACCGGCCTTCAGCATCTGAACGGCCTCGCCGGCGGCACGAGCCGTGACGCCGTATGCAATGACTAGGGTACTTGCCTGCTCCTGAATGTGGGCCTCGTGGTAGGAGAAGCGGTCCACGGTCGCTTCCAGTTTGTCCTGGATCCGGGCTTGGGTCGCGGCGATCTCATCCGGATCGGTCGTGATGTAACCGTCCGCGCCGTGGGTGGATGAGGTTTGGCGAGCAAGTACGTCACCACCGATGGGCTGGAAATAGGGGACGCGCCGCCCCTTTGCCACGTCGAATGGGAGGTAGGGCGCCCCTGCCGGCGCAAATTGCCGGCCCTCTATTTGCGGCGTTTCAAGGGATCCCAGATCTATGCTCTCACGCGTCAGGGCGACTTCCTTGTTGGAGGCGAGGAACACCGGACACCGATAGCGCTCAGCGAGATTAAAGGCCTGGATCGTGAGCAGATAACAGTCCCGCACATCGACCGGCGCCAGCACGATGACCGGCAGACCCCCGCTGTTGCCCCAGCGGAGGAAATGGATATCGCCGTCTGCGCCGCGGGTCGCGGAGCCGGTGGAAGGCCCCAGTCGCTGCACGTCAACAATCACAATCGGGATCTCGCTCCCAATCGCAAAGGAGATTTGCTCGCTGTAAAGGCTGATGCCCGGCCCTGAAGTCGCCGTCATCACCTTCATCCCAGCCATTGAAGCCCCGAGGCAGTAGCCGATCGAGGCAATCTCGTCTTCGCCCTGGAGGCAGATCCCACCTACGGGTGGCAGTAGCGCGAGCAAGGAGTTGAATATGGACGTGGCTGGGGTGATCGGATAACCGGCAAAAAACCGGCAGCCAGCGGCGAGCGCTCCCCTCGCGACGGCTTCGTTACCATCCAAAAGGCTTAGGCCCACAGATGAACCTCTTGAATCATTCTTCGGAAAGCTGAAGGTAGGGGAGCCATTTGAGGAGAACCCGGGTCAGGGTGCCGTCCTGCTTCCACTTGTTGAGGATCTTGTTCACGCGATCTAGTAAGACCACATTGCCGCGTTCGATCCCCCAGGCATAGGATTGTTCCGTCTGTGGAAGCCAGAGCGATCGCGCGAGGAGGTTTGCTTCATTTTCCGACACCAGCCAGATGATGGAAGGGGCGTCATTGATGAAGATGTCAATCGTCCTGCGGCGGAGCTCAAAGGCGCCGTCGTCGGCCTTGGCCAGGACGATCTTCCTGGCCCTGGGAAAGCTCCGCTCGACAAAGACATCGCTGGTCGAGCCCTGGATCACCCCCACATTTGCGGGGCTTTCCATGATTTTTTCTGCGGTGTCGTATCTGGTTGCATCTTCAGTGCGGATGGCGGCCAGGAGGCCCGTGGTGTAATAGGTTTCGGTAAAGGCGATCCGTACTTTGCGGGCCTTGGTGGCGGTCATGGCGGACATGATGATATCCGTCTTCCCCCTCAGGAGGGCAGGGATCTGCTGTTCCCATCGCAGTTCCACGAACCTCAGCTCACGTTTCAGTTCGGCGGCAAGGAGATGGGCAAAGTCCGCCTCCACCCCCATGATATCTTTGTCGATCTTAAAGATCATCGGGGCAAAGTGAGGGGTAATCCCGACCCGTAGCTCCTTGTTCTCGGAATCCTTCGCATGCGCCGTGTCTGCGGCGATCGTCAAGCCCGCGAGCAGCAAGGCGATTGCGGCCAGCGTGGCAGCGGGTAGACGGGATTTGAGCATGGTCGAATACCTCCTTCCGGGTGGTCGTTACGCCATCGGATGTGTTCTGGGGTCACTCACCTTCGCCAGGCTTACCCGCCTCCGGCGGGATGCCCTAAACGGAAACACGGCGTGCTTCAACGTGATGGAGAGGGCCAGGTTCAAGCGATTTCTATTTGCCCACGACAGCACCTCGCGCCGTGGTATAATTCCCACGGCGATAGGTCCATGGAATACCCATGGGACATATCGATTAAGGTAGATAAAGAATACACGGAATGCCCAAAACATCAACCCCTTTCCCCGACCGACAGCATCCTGCAGGGGTGTAACATGGGGCGAGATGGACTGGCATTACTTGTGCATGAAGAGCGGCCATGAACTCAGCGAAGGATGTGAAGCACGTCTTGATCAGCCTTTATAGGCGTACCTTTGGCGGAAGCGTTGACGAGTTGGAGGTATGGGCCGGGCCCGAAAACGACTACCTGTTGATGAGGAAATCGGACGGATGGACCGTGACAATTCCGCGCATTCACGTCGACGATTACCTCTCAGATGACAAGCTGACCAAAGAGAAGGGAAGGGCCAGTTTGATCGACGCCTTTCACCGCTTCAAGGAGCCTGCAGAAGGATAGTCTACCAAGTGGCCGGCAAGCGCCGCTCAAGCTTTTCTTCTGAAGGTCTTTTTTCGATACATGAGGCACTTCTGACGAGAGGTCGCGAAGACGGTCGCGGCAGGCAAACCCTTGGACTTGAATTCCATCGCCCGACACCCGTGGGGGAATGTCTTGTCCCACGTCACATAGTAGTGTTCGCATTTGTGGCAATCGATCATTTCAGTTGCCGAACCCGGTCATTCTCTGAACCTCTCCAGGCGAATCTCAGGCCCCCTCTCGTTCATTCGCCTTCGCCTGAATACCCCCCTAGCTTGCTGCGGGGAGCTTCATTCGCGGGAGCACCATCGAAAGATCTCAGGACGGTCTTTACCAGAAGGCCGTCGGCAGGAAGACAATTGCAACCGATATGCCAAGCGGATGTGCATCTGGACACGGCATCGAGCGCGGCGCGCGTGCGAGTCTTCGATCATCTCTTTTGCGGGCGGGATCTCGCAAGCGACCGGACGAAAAGACGATGGACTTCACGGGGGCAAACTGTTAGGAAATACGCTCCGGCCTTTGCCGCAATAGGGCCTTTCTCGAAATTGAGATGATAAGACTTTGGAGAACAAGACGAACAAGCATGATTGGATAAGGGTCTTTGCGCCTGCCACTATCGGTAACATCGGGCCCGGCTTTGACGTCCTCGGTTTGGCGGTCAAGAAATTGGGCGATGTTGTGGAGGCGCGCAAGATCCCTTCCGGGGTAAGGATTTCTGCCGTCGTATCCGGGGATCCGGAAGTTCGTCTTAGTGATGAGCCGGAGAAGAACACTGCCGGGATAGCAGCGATCGAAACCCTCAGGATCCTGGAGGAACAGGGCGGCGTCGAATTGCGACTCGAGAAGGGCTTGCCGCTCGGTTCCGGGCTCGGCAGTAGTGCCGCTTCGGCGGCTGCCGGCGCCTTTGCCGTCAATTGTCTCTATGGCAACAGGCTGGCCAAGGAGGAACTCATCCTGCCCGCCACGATCGCCGAGGCGGCGGTCTCGGGCGGGTTTTTCGCGGACAACACGGCACCCGCCTTGCTTGGTGGGGCGACCTTGACGAGGTCCTGCCTACCCTTGGACGTAACTCGTATCGGTTCTATCGAAACGTTGAAAATTGTCCTCGTCACCCCTAATATCGTCATCCTCACGCGTGATGCCCGTAAGATGCTTCCGAAGAAGGTCGATGTAGATAAATTCGTCTTCAACATGGCCAACACCTCGTTGATCACGGCTGCCTTTGCCAAGGATGATTATGACCTCTTTGCAAGGAGCCTTAACGACGTCGTGATTGAACCCGTTAGATCGAGGTTGATCAAGGGTTTCAAACAGGTCAAAAAGAACGCATTAGGGGCAGGCGCGGATGGGATGACGATCTCCGGTTCGGGACCGACGCTCTTCGCGATTACGAACGAGGTGAGCAAGGCACGGCTGATCGAGGATGCCATGGTGCGAACCTTTGGACAACTCGGCGTCCAATGCTCGAGTGTGATCACGGAGGTGGATCCCGAGGGAGCCCGGGTCGTGGAACCAGGAGCAAAAGGCGAGTAATCTCGTCGGGTCAATTAGGATTCAAGCATGATTTCCCGGAGGGTCTCGAGGGCGCGGTCGATGTCGGCCGTGGTCAACCCGTAGTGCGTCACCATCCTTAGTCGTCGATGGCCGGTCGGTAAAATAAGGACGCCGCGAGCATTTGCTCGCTCAGCAACGTCAGCGGCTGTGGTTGCCTCGGCGACCACGTCGCAAAAGAGGATATTGGTCTTGATACGCTCCACCGGGATCGCGAGGCCCTCAACCGCACTGATCCCCTCTGCCAACCTTCGTGCCATGGCGTGGTCTTCAGCCAGGCGGCCAACCATATTCTCGAGGGCGTAGATTCCGCCCGCGGCAATAATGCCCGCCTGACGCATACCCCCGCCGAGCTGTTTCCGCATTCGAAGCGCCGTTTGGACGAACTCACGGGTACCGCAGACCAAAGAGCCCACCGGAGCACCAAGGCCTTTGGAGAGGCAGAAAGAGACCGAGTCGAATCCAGCGGCTAGTTCTTTGGGCGTGGTACCCTCGGCCAGGGCCGCGTTGAAAAGGCGGGCCCCATCCAGATGAACTCTGAGCCCCATGTCCTTGGCGAGGGCTAGGGCAGAGCGCGTATAGTCCAGGCCAAGCGGGCTGCCCCAGCACATGTTGTGGGTGTTTTCGAGGCACAACAGGCGGCTGCGTGGATAGTGCGGATTGTCAGAGCGGACGGCGTTTTCGATGTCACCCAGATTCAGGGTGCCGCCTTCGTCATTGGGGAGCGGATGGGGATGGATGCCTCCGACGGCGGCGCTACTCCCCGCTTCGTAAAGAAAGATGTGGCTCCGATTTCCGAGATAGATCTCGTCACCGCGTCTGCAATGGCTCAGCAGTGATACCAGGTTGGCCATGGTTCCGCTTGGAACAAGGAGGGCCGCTTCCTTGCCCGTGATTTCAGCAGCCATCTCCTGGAGTCGATTGACGGATGGATCCTCACCGAAGACATCATCACCCAGTTCAGCCTGAGCAATGGCCGCACGCATGGAGTCGTTCGGCAAGGTGAATGTGTCGCTGCGCAGTTCAACGGTTTTCAATCTGTCCTCCTAAAGAGTTGGGAGCAAGCGGCTTGAGCGTTTGAGGGCCGAGAATCCCCCCCATTGCCGTAGCACGCTGAGGGGGTAAAAAAGGGACGCGGTCTCTAGGATTCCGTCAGGGCGTGCCCTCCAAGGGCCACAACAGCAACCCGAGATATCCTCCGACAGTCTCATGAGGTTTCCTTAACGCCTTCCAGCGCATCCCAATCCAGCTCAACCCCATGTCCCGGCCGGTCAGGCGCGATGGCCAACCCTTCCTCGATTTTCAGGGAGTGGGCCATGAAACGCTCAAGGCCGAAACCGTGAGCTTCCAGATAAGATGCATTCGGCACACCAGCCAACAGATGCACATGAAGATCGTGGACACCGTGAGTGGTCACCGGGAGATTATGGGCCTCCGCGACATGGGCAACCTTGAGCCAAACCGTAATCCCACCACAGTTGGATACATCCGGTTCCGGAAAGGAGACGCCACCCGCATCGATCATGCGCTTGAACTCATAAAGGGTATGCATGTTTTCGCCGGTGGCGATCGGGAGGCCGCCTTCGCGGGCAATCCGAACGTGACCTGGTAAATCGTCCGGGATGGTCGGTTCCTCAAGCCAGAATACGTCAAACTCGGCCATGGCGCGGGCGGCCCGGATGGCCTCATCCGCACTCCAGCGCATGTTCGCGTCCACCATGAGAGGGATATCGTCACCGAGCATCTCACGCATGGCCGCCACTCGCTCCAGGTCTTCGCTAAGACGGGGCCGACCGACTTTCATCTTGATGGCCCGAAACCCCTTCTCCAGGTTCGCCTCGGTCTGTCGACGTAGCTGGTCTATCGGAAACTGAAGATCAATACCCCCGGCGTATGCGGGTACCCTGGGGTTGTAGCCTCCAAGGAATCGCCACAGGGGCAGCTCGTGACGACGGGCCTTGAGGTCCCAGAGGGCAATATCCACCGCTGATATGGCAAAGGAGGCCGGCCCGCCGCGCCCCGCATAGTGGAGTCGCCACCACATCTGCTCCCAGGTCTGCTCGATACGATCTTCGTCCGAATCGACTAGGACGGGAGTGAGCTCGCGCTCGATCAGCGAACGGATTGCAGCGCCGCCCGACCCGGTCGTATAGGTGAAGCCGACGCCTTCCAAACCCGCTTTGGTCTCAAGACGGACGGTGATGAATTCAAAGCTACTCATTTCTCCATGGGTCGCATCCGATAGGGTCACGCCCAGGGGAATCCGATAGTGGTCGGCCTTCAGGGAAAGGATGGTCATAGGATGCTCCCGAACGATTTGATTGTGAAAGACCACGTCCATTGTGAGTGGTCAGATTGTACCGAGGATGTTCCTTTCCCGACCGTATAAGAAGCTCGGCCGGGGTGTCAAGTTGAGCGGGACGACGGACATCGAGCCGTTTTCGCTCCATTGAGGCTCTACGTATCTGAAAGCGTTCCTCGGATCAGGTTGGCGAGTTTGGCGGAGTCATGGCGAACGATACCGCCGGATGCGTCGAGTAGATCAGCCGTGTAGACGGTACGCCCTTTCAACCAATCCGCTCTCGGCTCGATCTCGACAAATTTCGCCTTCTGGGCCGCGTACGTCTTAAGGATCGACCTACTCGGCCGACGGGAATTGTAGACGATTCCATCCACCCGGCGCCCGAGGCTCTTTTCGAGTCTCTCCACAAAGTCTTTTCCCGTGAAATTGTGGGTCTCACCGAACTTCGTCATGATACTGAGCACGTATAACAGTCGCGCACCGGTCTCCTGCAGGGCCTCTCTGACGCCTGCGACGATGAGATTCGGAATGATGCTCGTGAAGAGGTCGCCGGGGCCGATGATGACACAGTGGGCGCGACGAATGGCCTCGATCACGGGCGGATAGACTGAAATCGAATCGCTGTGATGCGGCACCAGAAATACATCTCGGATCTTTTCACGCTGGGTGCCGCGTGGGATATCGATCGCAGTTTCCCCGTAGATTCGCCGTCCGTCGGTCAGTTCCGCAACCAGGGTCGCCCGATCGATGGTCACCGGCAGGATACTCCCCTTGACCTCCAGGATCTCGGCGAGGGCCCTTATGCCGGCAGGGAAACTGCCGGTGTAACGGGAAAGCATGGTGAGCAGCATGTTGCCCGCCGTGTGGCCTTCTAACCGCCGGTCACTGCTGAATCGTTTCAACAGAATCGTACGGGAGACGTCACGGTGGGGTGAAAGGGCCAAAATACACTTCAAGACATCCCCAGGGGGTAAGATCCCGAGTTCATCACGCAAGCGACCCGTGCTTCCGCCGCTGTCGACCATCGAGACCACGGCGGTGATTTCGGCCTGTTCTAAATCCCGCAGGCCGGAAAGGAGTGCAAACTGCCCGCTCCCACCGCCGATTGTAACGAGTCTTTTTGTCTCGGCGTTCATTCCATTCGTCCACCGATCAAAGTCCGTTGATTAAAAGTTCGAACGCGGCGATCATCTTGGCGTTTTCATCCCGAATTCTACGCTCCTGCTCCGCGATCCACGCCAGGTCCTGTTCGTCCAAGAGCCCCTGGGCGGCACACATCTCCACTTCGTCCTGGTCCAGGACGATCAATCCCCCGTTCTGGTCGACCCAAACATCCAGTAGCATGTCGAGGTACTCGACACATCCCGTCGCGACCGTCTGGTCACGGCAGACATGAAAGAGGTGCCCCCGCAGTCGCCCGTCGGGCCCTCGCATCCGCCACTGCACGTAACCGCCTCCGCTGTGGTAATAGGCGTCCGTGACCGTCCCAGCCTCAAAGGTCAGCGGGCCGACCCGCCCTGCCTTTGGGCTTACGTACCTGATAAGGGCGTATCCGTTGCCACGCTTGAGGAGATCGCAGAGGTAGGATTCATCGGGCTTGTTCAGGTGGCGTTTGATCTCCAGAATCTTCATCGCGTATTCGGTCTTTTTGAAAACGGTCCCTACATTTGCGCAGGGAATGTCGTGATGCCCCAGGAGCGGCTGACAAACACGCTGAGCGGAGACATAAAGAGGGAATAGGCTACCATCTATGGGGTTCCAGTCAAGGATCTTCGCTGCAAAAAGTGTATTTTCATGCACGGCATACCATGAATACGAAGTTCAAAGCCCCAATTTTTGCAGGGGACAAAGGCCCCCATGGACAACAGACCTGGAGCGTCTTCGCTCGACGAGGTCGAGATCATAGTTTGAATGGGCCCTTAATCACCAAAAGCCATCGTGGCGGCATGAGTGCGTCGCACGTGCACAGGTTCGCTCTTCAAGGCCCGCGAGGATCAGAGAATACCCTGCGAAAAATGTCGACATGGGTTTTTTTGTTTTTTTCTTGACAAGCGACCCTATTTTTGTTCGTATTCAGGCATTCAGCGAAGAAGATTCACCCGTCGGCAGCGCGTCGAGGCGCATCCGGCGGTCACATTTCAAAGATGGTGGTGTGCTCCGATCCCGCCAATCCCGTGGGGAGTGACGGGACGACAAGGTTCAAAGAGTAATCTTTGGGCCCGCCAATGCGCAAAGGAGACCGATGGTCTCCTTTTTTT
>CAZAGT010000030.1:19741-24391 GCA_964484515.1 uncultured Desulfobacteraceae bacterium
AGAGTAATCTTTGGGCCCGCCAATGCGCAAAGGAGACCGATGGTCTCCTTTTTTTATTGCGTTGCGGCTAAATGGTGGGTTGCCGTGCCGGACAACCTTGCTTGAAGAACAAGGGCGTTCTCCGATCCCGCCAATCCCGTGGGGAGTGACGGGACGACAAGGTTCAAAGAGTAATCTTTGGGCCCGCCAATGCGCAAAGGAGACCGATGGTCTCCTTTTTTTGCTTTGGATCGTTGGCCAAGTCGGATGTTTCGAATCCTGTCAAGAAAGGAGGTGTGGGAGGAGGAAATAGCGTAGCCTATCAATAACAGTAAACGTTTTCGTTTATTACCCGCCTTAACAAACCTTTCAACACCTTACGGGAAAGGAGGTGAAGCGTTTCGGAATAAGCAAGTCGGTTGTTGTTTTTGTGAATCGGTAGAGTGCTGTTGGTCAGCTTCTGAAGCGATGTTTCATATTCTTTCCGGCAAGCACAGCTGAGGCTGCTCACGCAGAGCTTTCCCCTCAGCGATTTCCGGTCCCGAACCGGGTTCCCATATCGAGCGAAGAAGCCGCCAATACATTGACAAGCTGCAAACCATAAGGAGGTGTAGCCGTGATTGATCCTACCAAAGAGAAAGAGAAGGAGAACACCCGGGAGGAAGCTAAGAACAAGTTCTCCAAACCAACCCGCCGCGACTTCTTGAAGGGCGTGGCCATCGGCGCCGGCGCGGTTGCCTTGAGTCCGATCGCAGCAAAAAGGGCCGATGCCATCGACATCGACGTCTTCGCCATGAAGCCCTCCATCCGGGGCGAGGTCGTCGGTGCTGGCCGGATCTGCCACGATCCACGCAAGTGCGTCGGCTGCCGGGTCTGCGAAGTGGCCTGTGCCTTGAAGCTCCACGGGGAGGTCAACCCCTACAAGTCCCGTATCAAGATCTACACCTATCAACCTACCGTCTTTATCGGGGTCGTCTGCCAGCAGTGCGGGGACCGGCCTTGTGTGAACGCCTGCCCGGTCGAGCCCGACAAGGACGGCCGCAGGGCCCTCTATGAAGATCCCAAGACCAAGGCCCTAGCGGTCAACTACGATCGCTGCATCAATTGCGGCAAGTGCGTGAATGCCTGCGGAAGCCAGCGCAACGGTAACATCTACATGAACGACAATGAATACCCGGACGGCATGTGCGTATTGTGCGGTGAGTGCGTCAAGCAGTGCCCGCAGAATGCCCTTGGCATCCTGCCTCGTACGACGGATGGCAAGTACGCCGCCAAGAACGCGGATGTGATGGCCCAGGAGGCTATCGAGACGATCTACGGCGGAACAAAGACCATCCGTGACAACTGGGAATAGGCCGAGGCCCTTCACCTGAAGATAAGGAGGTAGATAATATGTCTGGAGGATATGTAGGCACTGTCTTAGAGGTCGATCTGACCAATAAGAGCATCAACAAGACGCCGTTGAACACGAAAGACGCGCAGATGTTTATTGGGGGCCGGGGCCTAGGGGCCAAGTGGCTATGGGACCGGACGCGACCCGGTGGGAGCTACCTGGACCCGGATAATCCGCTCATGTTCATGACGGGCCCGTTGAACGGCCTGCCCGCACCCTGCACCGCGCGGCTGTCGGTCGTGACCCGCTCTGCATCCACCTTCCCGAAGAGCAACCCCAACACCACCGGTATACTTTACACCAACACGGGCGGCCGCTGGACGCCGGAGCTGAAGTTCGCCGGCTACGATGCCGTGATCGTGACCGGGGCCTCGTCCGAACCGGTCGGGATCGTGATCGAGAACGACAGGGTTCGGATCGTGGACGCCGGCAGGTACTGGGGCATGGGGAACTACGAGCTCCAAAATGCCTTGGATCGGGATCTCGGCCGGCTCTACAAGAGCGTCTATTGCGGTCCGGCCGGTGAGAACCTGGTCCGCTATGCCAACATCATGACCGAGATCCACCGGGCCGCCGGTCGGGGCGGCAGCGGCGCCGTGATGGGCTCCAAGAAGCTGAAGTTCATCGCAGTTCGGGGCACCAACGCACTCCCGATCGACAACATGCGGGCCTGGCGGGCGGCCAACAAGCAGGCCTGGAGCGAGCTTCTGGCCAGTGGTGGTTTCACTGAGTGGCGCGATTATGGGACCGCCATGGTGTTGACCGCGTCGAGCGACTGGGGCTCCGAGGCGGTGTACAACTTCAAGGAAGGCACCTACGAATATGCCGACGCCTTGAGCGCGGATAAGGCGATGCGGAATCTTTGGATCGGTGATGATGGCTGCTACCTGTGCCCGCTGGCCTGCCTGCACCGCGGCGCGATTCGGACGGGGCGTTGGAGCGGCATGACCCACGACGGCCCCGAATATGAAGGTGTCATGATGGGCGCCAACGTCGGCATCAGGGACCTTCCCGATCACATGGCCGCCATCGCGATGGCCGATGACATGGGCCTCTGCTACATCTCTATGGGCAATGTCCTGGGCTTCTGCATGGAGGCCATGGAGAAGGGCGCCATCACGCCGCGCGACCTGGACGGTATCAACCTGAAGTGGGGCGATATTGACGGGATGTTGGAGCTGCAAAAGAAGACGGCCCTGGGCGAGGGATGCGGCAAGCTCCTCGGCCAGAACCTGCGCGCCCTGGTTGCGGCCTGGGGCAAGGGCACCGAGGAATACGCCATCGAGACCAAGGGCCAGGGCTGGGCTGCCTGGAATGCCAGGGCCTTGCCGAAGTTCGAGACGACCTACCTGACCGCCAACCGGGGCGGTGACCATCTCACCGGCGCGGACATCGCGACCCAGAACACCCGGTTGATGAACGACTCCCTGGGCATCTGTCTCTTCCCGCAGCTGGCCGGCTTCAGGCCCGAGAGCATGAAGGATCTGCTCAACGCAGCCGCCGGGTACCGGATGAACATGGCCGACTACTGGAAGACGGCGGAGCGGATCTACACCCTGGAGCGGTGCTTCAACATCGCCAACGGTTTCGGCCGCCAGGACGACACGGTGCCGCCGAGGATGTACAAAGAGAAACTGAGCGTCGGCGCGGCCAAGGGCGCGATCCTCAAGGTCGAGGAAATCAACAAGCTCCTGGATGATTATTACAGCGACCGCGGTTGGAGCAAACAGGGGATTCCCACCCAGGCCACGCTGGACAAGCTCGGGTTGGACTTCGTGAGGCTTTAGACCCATAAGAAAAGCTTAGAACAAAAGGGGTTGTCATGGCTTTGCCATGACAACCCCCGAAACGTGCACCATTCAGGCGTCCATTCTGTCGACCGAGTCACCAAAAGCCTAACCATACGTCACCCACATCCATGTAGCGAACAAGAAAAGCTGCCTCTCGTTTATAGGTGGAGGTACGTAGTGGATTACGCCGAGCGCCGGAACGGCCTTTCGTCATCGCCCGCGACGGTGGCGGCAGAGGATAGGGTTTCCATGATCTGTTAACCACGGTTTTCGTATCCATTCAGAAAAGGAGGTCATTATGAAACGACATTTCTGTGTTGTGGTCTTGGCTCTCGCAGTGATGGCATGTGCGGCCTATCCGGTCGTGGCGAATGCCGGTTGCGACCTGCCGGCCTACCCGGTCAAGGGCAAGGTGGTCAATGTGCTCGGCATCTTCGACAACCCGGAAGGCGCCCTCACCTCGATGGACGGCGAATACCTGTTTGTCTCCAACTCCGCGCTCCATGGGCACCCCGACAAGCCCTTCGCGTGGACGGAGAAGGCGGGGAGCATCAGCAAACTGAAGATCGGTCCGGGCGGCAGCCTGACGCTGATCGATCGCTGCCTTCTCAAGGACCTGACGGGCCCCCTCGGGATGGCCTGCGCCAACAAGAGCACGGCCAAGTTCCCGCGCGGCTCCATTTACGCGACGGCCGGTTCCGGCCCCATGGCCCTGGCCGATGGGACCCCGATCACCGACCAGTCGCGCCACAAACCGAAGATCGTGATCTTCGATCCGGGCAGCGGGCAGATCCTGGGTGAGATCGGCCTATGTATGAAGTCCGCCTTTGCGAAGATCACGGGCGCCCCGCTGATGCTGGTCAACGCCCTGGCCTTTGACAAGATGGGCAACCTCTACATCGTCGATACCGGCTTTGGATGTGACACCTACAAGCCGGCCTTCAAGTATGCCGGCGGCACCTGGAAGGTCCCGGCCGAAAGCATCGACGCCCTCGCCGCGGGCGAGACACCGCCCAGCCCGCTTCAGTTCATCCCCAATCCGAGCTGGCCGGACGGTGTCGAGGTCTCACCGATCACCGGCGAGGTCTGGATCAACACGGTCATGCCCGTTATGGAAGGCGTTCCCGATCCTTATAAGGGCGGCATGTGGGCCCTACGGGATGTGGATTTCGTTAATGGGAAGCAGCCCGATCCGCTTTTTACAGGTCTTGGGCGGCTGGACGGTCTCGATTTCACGGTCCGGGGCACCTGTCTGCAAACGGAGATCGGTTGCGAGAAAAACAAGATCGTGGTGGTCCCGAACGGTGGCAGGCCGTATCGGTTGGATCTGGTACCGGACGTGACCCTGAGCGGTCCGGCCGACATCGACATCAAGACCCTGGCCGACGGCAGCTACCTCGTGTTCGTGCCGGAGCTGATGGCCCTCGACCCCACCCCGTGGGACGACGAGCTGACGGTCATCTGGCTGCCGCAGGATTTCGATTAATC
>CAZAGT010000031.1:0-24332 GCA_964484515.1 uncultured Desulfobacteraceae bacterium
ACATACATCATGACGATGACAGCGATCGGCTCTATCGTCGAGACCCCGCTCAAGGCGCTTGCAAACAGGACGGTGGAAGCCACAAAGGACGCCGCGGCGGGGATTGGGAGACCCTTAAAATACTTGGACTTGACGACGTCCTTTTGGACGTTGAATCGGGCGAGCCTCAGGGCGCCGCATATGACGTACATGAACGCCGCCAGCCATCCAAGTCGGCCGAACGGTTCCAACGCCCAGAGGAAGGCGAGTATTCCAGGTGCAACCCCGAACGAGATCAGATCCGACAAGGAGTCATATTCATTCCCAAAATGGCTGGTCGTCTGTGTGAAACGGGCAATACGGCCGTCAAGGCTATCAAAAACACTGGCAATAATAATGGCCACGGCAGCGGCCTCAAATCGTCCCTGGATGCTGGCAATGATGGCGAAGAAGCCCCCGAAAAGGCTGGCTGACGTGAACAGGTTGGGTAAGAGGAAGATACCCTTTCTCCCTCGCCTCTTAGTCCTCTTCTTCCGTCTCGATTTCATGATAAGTACCCCAGAATGGTTTTCCCGGCCTTGACCCTCTGACCGGGCTGGGCTTCGATCCCGGCGGTGTCGGGGAGATAGAGATCGACACGTGACCCAAACCGAATGAGGCCGAAACGCTGACCCGCCCTGACATCATCCCCTTCCCGGACCCAGCAGACAATCCGTCTGGCAATCAATCCCGCAATCTGTACAAAAACGACGTGGTGTCCTGTGTCCGTCTGAAGCGTGATCCGATTGCATTCGTTTTTCTCAGAAGCCTTTGACAGATTGGCAGAGAAGAACTGCCCGGGCCGGTATTTGATTTCACTAATCTGACCGCCGATCGGCACTCGATTTACATGCACGTTAAAAACCGACATAAAGATGCTGATCTTAACGGTAGGTACACCGAGTGGGCTCCGTTGATCCCCGATGTGTTCGATGTCGATGATACGACCGTCCGCGGGCGTGAGGATCGCTTTCCCGGAGGCATCCGCCTCTCGTTCAGGATCCCGAAAGAAGGCGGCTACGAAAAGGCTAAGCACTACGGTGGCAACGACCAGCTGGGCATTCCGCAGCATTAAGGACACGCAGATGCCTGCAAACCCCATCAGGATAAAGGGGATTCCCTCTCTCGCCACAGGCCAGTCATTCCGGATCCTAGTCGCTTCTATCTTGGCTCTAGAGGTCGTCAAGGGGCCGGTACCTATTCACCTCATCGTCGCTCTTCGATCGCTTTGCCGAGCGGGGCGTCTCGGTTCAATCGATGTTCGAAATTATGATAATATTATCAAATACTTTTTGTCAACCGTCGTAATTGGACCTGTTTCGATGCTTGAGACTTCTCCAAAGGGGCTTCCGCTCTATGTTCGTGGCCCTGAGTTGTCGGCAGGATGAGAGGCGATTGGGTAGGGACCGGGCCTAATGTCGGGTGGCCGCAGGTAGGTTGGAACAAGGCCCTCGAGATCGTCAAAGTCCTGATCGCGGTAGCGTTCGAGGCCCCTTGCTCCGACGGCCGATGCCTTGAGGGTCCACAAGTGGGTCGGGGCAAGGAAAGCCCGATCTCCGAAGACCGCTTGGACTCTGGCACCCTGTTTTTCGAAATCATGGCCCACGATGACAGCGGTTCCCTCAACATAACCGGGTAAGTCCTCAAAGGGGAGACAGGTGATCGCCTTGATTTGCTGGAACCTTCCATCAACGCCATAACCAAAAACGGCGCAGAACACCTCGTCCCGGCGTGAATTCAGAATGGTGCAAATCGGATAGGCTAAAGCAGGCAAATGCGCCGCCAGGGCCTCCAAGCTGGATACGCCGATAAGCGGCCGCTCAAGTCCTTGGGCCAGTCCCTTGGCCGTCGCCAGACCCACTCGCAGACCCGTGAAACTGCCCGGACCCGTTGTGACCACGACAGCCTCGATGTCTCCAACATCCGATTGTGAGATCTGCAGCAGGTGATGGAGGTTCGGCAAGAAGGTGGCGTAGCGGGCTGGACCTGGTGCCAGGAATACCTCGGCGCTCAAGGTGCCGTCTGCCTGTAACAGGGCAATGCTGTATTGAATTGTGGCGGTATTGAGAGCTAGGATCATCGTCGCTATTCGATGAGCCTCAAGATGTCATTGTAGAAGACCACCGCCATCAGAAATACCAGTAAGACGAAACCAACCTTCTGGGCCAGCTCCCGCTTTTTGATGCTAATCGGCCTTCTGAAGACCAACTCGATGAACAGGAAGACGATCACGCCGCCATCGAGGATGGGCACCGGCAGAAGATTGAGGATCCCGAGATTGATGCTGATGATGGCCAACAGGGGTATGAGATAACTAAAGCTTTCCTGTGCCAGTTGGCCTGTCATCTGACCAATCAGGATGGGGCCACCGAGCGTCTTTATCGAAACCACCCCTTCAAAGAGTTTCACGATCGTCAAGAACGTCAATACAAAGACCTCGCCGGTCTTACGAAAGCCTTCCCGGATGGCCTGTAAGGGGCCCAGGGCGATCTGCTTATATTTCCCGGCCGCCACGATACCGATGAGAGTCGATTTGACTTCTTCGCCGAAGATGTTGGTTACAGCGGCCTCCTCCGGTCTAACCGTCAGACTGAGAACCTCCTCATTGCGCTGTATCGTAAGGACCAAATCCTCACCCGCATGTCCCCCGATCAGTTCCTTGATCTCCGACCAGCTTTGAACACCTTCACCCTGAACCGAGAGGATGACGTCGCCTTTCATGAGTCCGGCCTGTTCCGCAGGCGAATCTGCCCTCACTTGTCCGATCTCAGGGATCATGACGTGGATCCCCGAGACAAGATAGAGCCCGCAGAAAAGGAAAAGCGCGAGCGCCAGATTGAAGATCGGTCCTGCCGCGACAATGGCGATCCGCTTCAGCACGGGTTGATGATTGAAGGCTCGGCGTGCTTCTTCCGGCGTCAAGGTCTCGGCATCGTCGTCGTTTTCGCCCAGCATCTTGACGTATCCCCCAAGAGGGACGGTCGAGATCAGATATTCGGTTTCACCAACTTTCTTCCCCAGGAGCTTGTATCCGAAGCCCAACGAGAACTTGAGCACCTTGACGCCAAAATACTTGGCAACCAGGAAGTGGCCTAATTCATGAAAGAATATGAGAATTCCAAGGACAACGATAAAGGGAAGAAAATAGTAAAACAGGAAAGTCATAGGAGACCCTTATGTTTTAGTTCCTGGTCCAACCATGCTGTGGTTCAAAGGAGATTTATCCTTTCAACCGACCTAATCGATAGTCAAACAATCGAACCTCGCGAGTTGCCGGCGCGCCAAAGACCTAAGGCGGATGAAGAGGCCTATCCATCACTTCGGACCTATACACTGATAAAATGAGCGTTTTTTCACCAAAGTCAATGATTAAGAAACCGGATCTGCCGCTCGGCTTCCTCCCGCGCCCACCGGTCGGCTTCGAGGACACCCTTGATATGGTCGATCGTGAAAGGTTCGTGGGCCTCCATGGTCCTCTCAATCAGTTGCGGAATCTGCAGGAAACCGATCTTGCCGTCGAGAAACGCTTCGACCGCCACCTCGTTCGCACCGTTCAGGACGGCCGGCATACTCTCCCCCACCGCCGAGGCCTCGATGGCGAGCGCCAAACACCTGAATCTTTCAGGGTCGGGCTCGTGAAAGCTCAGTGTCTTGACCGCCTCCAGCCTTAAGGGTGGCAGCCGGGTCTCGAGGTGAGATGGATAGAAAAGTGCGTACGATATGGGCGTGATCATATCTGGGATACCAAGTTGAGCAATAATCGAGCCATCGCGGTATTCGACCATCGAGTGGACAATACTCTGCGGATGGACGATGATGCTGATTTGGTCCATTTGGAGGTCAAAGAGCCAGCGTGCCTCGATGATCTCGAGGCCTTTGTTCATCATAGTGGCCGAATCGATGGTGATTTTGCGGCCCATATCCCAGTTCGGATGATCCAGGGCCTGGGCCGGTGTCACCTCCCGCATTTCCTCCAGCGTGAACTCCCTAAAGGGGCCTCCCGATGCCGTAATGATGATGCGTTTGATATCGTCCCGAGAATGGCCCTGGAGGGATTGCAGGATGGCGCTATGTTCGCTGTCGATCGGTAAAATCGAGACCCTCTGCCTGTTGGCGTGCTCCATCACAAGCGGGCCGGCCATGACCATGGTTTCTTTGTTGGCCAGGGCGATGTTCTTGCCGGCCTTAATGGCGGCAAAGGTCGGAATCAAGCCCGCGGCCCCTGACATCGCGGAGACAACCGTGTCGATCTCCTCCAACGTGGCTACCTGCACGAATCCTTCCGGCCCCCACCGGTACTCTGTCTTCTGCTCTCCGGGAGCTTGTCCTGCGAGCCTCTCGACCGGGTCCTTTTCGAGGGCCGCTACCCATTTCGGCCGATATCGTTCGATCTGCTTGCTGAGTAGTTCAATATTCCTTCCGGCTGCCAACGCTACCACTTCGAATGCCCCGGGGTTGGCGTCGATGACCTTTAAGGAACTCACACCGATGGAACCTGTCGAGCCGAGTATAGCAATTTTCTTCATTTCCCTGATAGTAGCTCCTTGAAATAGGCAATGGTCCTTCGCAACCCCGCTGTGAGGTTCGTGGTCGGCTCCCACTGAAACCTCTCCTTCGCAAGACTGATGTCCGGTCGGCGCCGCCTGGGGTCGTCCGGCGGAGCAGGTAGAAACTCAAGCTGGGATTTAGAGCCCGTCATCATAATGATCTGCTGCGCGAGTTCCAACATGCTGCATTCTTCGGGATTGCCAAGATTGAGTGGCCCCACGAAATCGTCTGACCCCTCCATCATTCGGATGATCCCGGTGACCATATCGTTCACATAGCAGAAGGATCGCGTTTGTTGCCCGTCCCCAAAAATGGTGATCGGCTTGTCCTGCAGGGCCTGTGTAATGAAATTGCTGACAACCCTTCCGTCGCTGGGGTGCATGCGTGGGCCGTAGGTATTAAAAATCCGCACAACCCGAATATTGACCATATTCTGACGATAGTAATCGAAGAAGAGGGTTTCGGCACAACGTTTCCCCTCATCGTAACAAGCCCTGGGGCCCGTTGTGCTCACATTTCCCCAATAGGTCTCCAACTGTGGATGAACCGTCGGGTCACCATAGATCTCACTGGTCGAGGCTTGCAGGATCTTCGCTTTGACACGCTTAGCCAGACCCAGCATGTTGATAGCCCCCATCACGTTCGTTTTGGTGGTCTTCACCGGGTTGTACTGGTAGTGAATGGGGGAGGCGGGGCAGGCGAGATTATAAATCTGATCCACCTCCAAAAAGATCGGATTCACAATATCGTGCCGAATGACCTCGAAAGAGTCGTTTTCCAAAAGGTGAAGGATGTTACGTCGTTGGCCCGTAAAATAGTTGTCCAAACAGATCACATAGGAGCCCTTTGCCAGCAACCGCTCGCAGAGGTGCGAGCCCAGAAAGCCCGCGCCGCCGGTGACCAGAATCCTCTCCCGATCATATGGACTGAAGACCATAAGTAACGCTCCGATTCAGCTTCGATTTGAAATCCAAGGCGTACTGTTTCGTGACAATCGCCCCTCCGTTTTCAACCAGACCGCCCGGTCCGGGGGAGATAGAAGGAGTCTATGACCATTGGGTGCCGGCTCAACGATCGCCAGGCACGTGGTTGCAGGATAGAGGTGGTCATCCTCCGGGGGCACAAAGGGAACGTGGTTACGGCTCCAGGCCTGTACTAGGCAATTGACCACGTGAGATACGTGTACAATACGGGGATGCCGAATAAAAGACCGTCGATACGGTCGAGAAGGCCGCCGTGCCCGGGGAGTATCCTACCAGCGTCTTTTTGCCCATAGTTCCTTTTGAGCATCGATTCCGTCAGGTCTCCGATCTGTCCGAAGACGGCAATTGTCACGGTGATCAATATCCTATGCAGGTCTGACTTGAAAAGCGGAAAGATGAGAACGAATACGTAGGATCCGACCACACTCAGGGCGACGCCGCCGATCGTCCCTTCCCAGGTCTTGTTGGGGCTTACGGAAGGGTGTAGCTTATGTTTCCCCAAGAAACGACCGGCATAGTAAGCACCTGTGTCGTTTGCAAATATGATTGTCAACAAGAAGAACACCCACTGGCTCCCTTGCGGATGCCTGTCAATAAAGACGAGGAGCGCAAGAGGCAGGCAGACATAGACTAGTCCTAAGACCGTTTTCGCGATATCATCCATCGCATGGCTCCTCCGGCCTGGATAGGCAAAAAGCCTGAGCGCCGAGAGGGCGATGACCCAGAAGGCGAGGATACTCAGAATCATGAAATAGGGGCCTCGCGCCATGGCGTTGAATAGGAGTAACGCAAGGAATAGAGAGATGAACTTCATCGGGACTGGCAGGCGGGGCAATGCGATGTCGCAATACTCCCAAAGGGCCGTCAAGGCGGCCAGGCATACCACGGCGTGAAAGAGCCAGCTTGGCCCGATCCCGATCACATAGATCAGGATGGGGATCGCCACAATCGCTGTTAGCCAGCGCTTAAGATGCGCCATGCTCCCTCCTGTCGCGCGCGGCTCCTTGACGTCGGTCAGACAGCTAGTTGGTCACCCGTTGCGCCGAATCTTCTCTCTCGTCTTTGATAGTTCTCCAACGCGCGCAGGTATTCCGCCTTCCGGAAATCAGGCCAGAGTGTAGGCGAAATATGGATCTCGGTATAAGCGACTTGCCACAACAGGAAGTTACTCACGCGGTATTCGCCGCTGGTTCTGATGAGCAAATCAGGATCCGGCATCCCGGAGGTGTAAAGGGCGTCCGAAATCAGCCGCTCATCGATATCCGCAGACCCGATATCTCCCGAGGCGACCCGTTCGGCAATCCGCTGCATCGCATCCACCAATTCCTGCCTGCCTCCATAACTAAGGGCCAGGGTCAGAACCATATCCTCATTCTTGGATGTGGCAGCGATAGTATCTTGGATAATCCCCTGAATTCCTTTGGGCAGTTTATGGATTCTTCCGATTGTTTGAAACCGGATTCCGTTGTTCAACATCTCGTTCAGTTCGGCCTTGAGGAAACGTTGCAGAATACTCATTAGGGCGCTGATTTCATGCCTCGGCCTCCTCCAGTTCTCCTCTGAAAAGGCGTAGAGAGTCAGCCACTGTATTCCTATGTCTCTGCTTGCCCTTACGATTTCCCTTACCGACTCAGTCCCTTGCTCATGACCTCTGATGCGATTCAGGGCCCTTTGTTTTGCCCAGCGGCCGTTTCCATCCATGATGATGGCAACATGAGCAGGCAGTTTCTGAGGATCGATATCGGACATGGTATGCGCTTGGGTCGATTCCACGTCTGAGAACGTTCAGTTCCTAGGTCTTGGTATAGTCATCGCATAACGGGCAGGAGTGCAGCAGAGTATGCTCCCATGAAGCAGGAAGGAAGACGGAAAAGGGGCGAGACGGTGCCGATGGCTTTCTGAGTCGCCGTCGCGCATGTCTCGCGCCTCACGCCTCTGTTGACGGACCCGTCTGTGATGGGGAGCGGCAATCATCCGTTTTAGAACTCCAAGATCTCCTTCTCCTTTTCCGCCGTGGCAGCATCGATCTTCTTGATGAATTCATCCGTGACCCCTTGTACCTCGCTTTGAAATCGGTGCAAGTCATCCTCGGAGATCTCCTTGTCGTTCTTGAGCTCCTTCAGCAGCTCATTGGCTTCACGCCTATGATTCCTGACCGATATCTTGCTCTCTTCGGCCATTTTTCGAGCCAACCTCGCCAGTTCTCGGCGGCGTTCTTCGGTAAGCGGTGGCATGGATATACGAATGATCTTGCCGTCATTGGCTGGAGTTAACCCCAATTCGGATTTAAGAATGCTCTTTTCGATTTCGCCGATGATGGATTGATCCCAAGGCTTAATGGTCATCAAGCGGCTCTCCGGCACGGACAAAGAGGCCACTTGGTCGAGCGGCATCTGGGTATCGTAGCAATTCACCTTGATGCCATCTAAGAGCGCAGTGGTGGCACGGCCGGTCCTGATTCGCATAAACTCGCGCTTGAGGGCGACAAGCGTGTTGTCCATATTGTCACGACAGTCTGCTAAGATCTCATCTTTCATGTCGGCTCTTCTCCCGAGATAATCGTCCCAACCTCTTCCCCGAGAATCACCCGTTTAATATTTCCCCCTCGCCGGAGATTGAAGACGATGATAGGTAACTCCTGGCCCATCGCCAAAGAGACGGCTGTCATGTCCATTACCCCAAGCTTCCTTCTCAATACGTCCTGGTATGTCATTCGTTTGAAGGGTTTCGCGGAAGGCGTCACTTCAGGGTCGGCATCGTAGACACCGTCCACCTTGGTTGCCTTTAGAAGCACTTCTGCACCGGTTTCCATGGCCCTAAGGGTGGCCGCCGTGTCGGTACTGAAGTAGGGGTTGCCGGTGCCGGCTGCGAAGAGGACGATTCTGTCTCTGCTCAAGTGAGCGAGAGCCCGTCCCCGAATAAAAGGCTCGACGATCCTGTCCATGTTGATGGCCGACATGACCCGAGTCTCCGATCCCATAGCGTTCAGTGCTTCCGCTAGTGCAATGCCGTTGATGACGGTCGCCAACATCCCCATATGATCTGCCGGGACGCGGCTGATCCCGTAGTCAGAGGCGTTAAGCCCGCGAAAAATATTACCGCCACCCACGACGATGGAAAGCTTCACGCCCAGTTGATGGACCTGATGCACCTCTGAAGCGACCGTCTCGAGCATCGCGGGATCAATGCCGAAATACATCTTTCCCATCAGGGCCTCACCACTCAATTTGAGCAAGATGCGCCCGTAGCGACGTCTCTCATGCACCATCGAAATCACCGAGCTGGTAACGTACAAATCGTCGGACGACGATATTCTCCCCCGTCTTGCCCATCATTTCATTGAGCAGATCCTGAACCGTGATATCCGGATTCTTGACATAGGCGTTTTGAAGCAGACACGCCTCGGCGTAGAATTTCTTCAACTTGCCCGCGACGATCTTTTCGATCACCTTGTCGGGTTTCCCCGATTCTTTGGCCTGGCTCTCGTAGATCTCGCGCTCCTTGCTGAGGATCTCCGGAGGAATAGCATCCTCGTCGATGGCGATCGGATTGGTCGCCGCAATATGCATCGCAAGATTCTTGACGAATTCGCCGAACTCTTCCGTCTTGGCAGTGAAGTCCGTTTCACAGTTGACTTCGATCATGACGCCGATCTTGCCGCCGGCATGGATGTACGTTCCCACTCGGCCTTCCGAGGTCGTTCGCCCCCCTCTCTTTTGGGCTGTCGCGATCCCCTTCTTGCGCAGGTAATCAACCGCTTTGTTGATATCTCCGTTGCTTTCTTTGAGGGCCGTTTTGCAGTCCATGACCCCGGCTCCGGTCTTTTCCCTGAGCTCCTTGACCATTGATGCTGATATATCCAATTTAGGTCTCCTCCACAGCGTCTTCTTGAATTCCGCCTTCTTCTTTCTTGGAAACGATGATTACCTCAGGTCCCTGCTCTTCTCCGGTTGCATCCGGCGCCGTCTCTTCTGCTGCCGCTTGCTCCGCTTCCCGTGCCCTGTCCGCCTCAGCCTTGAGTCTCTGCTCGGCGAGGTCGTGACCCTCAATGCAGGCATCGGCTATCTTCGCGCAGAACAGCCTGACGGCCCGAATCGCATCGTCGTTGCCCGGAATGATGTAATCGATGTCGTCGGGCTCACAATTCGAGTCTGCTATCGCGACCAACGGGATACCGAGTTTCCGGACTTCTTTTGTGGCTACGGCTTCCTTCTTGGGATCGACTATGAACACGGCCCCCGGAAGCTCGTCCATATCTTTGATTCCACCCAGGTTCTTTTCGAGCTTGAGGAGCTCCTTCTCCATCTTCATGACTTCTTTCTTGGTGTAACGGTTAATTGACCCGTCCCGCTTCATACTCTCCAACTCTTTGAGGCGCGCAACGCTCTTACGAATGGTTTGAAAATTGGTCAGAGTGCCACCCAACCAGCGATTCACGACATAAAACATGCCGCACCGTTCGCTCTCTTCGATGATGGAATCGTGGGCCTGTTTCTTGGTGCCGATGAAAAGCACCGAGTACCCTTCGGCCACGGTGCGAACGATGAAATCGTAGGCCTTGGCAAATAGCTTGACGGTTCGTTGAAGGTCGATGATGTGGATCCCGTTGCGAGAGCCGAAGATATAGGGCTTCATCTTAGGGTTCCATCTTCTGGTTTGATGGCCGAAATGGACACCGGCTTCAAGCAGTTCCTTCATGTTGATCGATGCTGGCATGAAATCCTCCTGTCACGTGAGGGATCGCAAGACATCCCTCCACCACGGTTATTCCTCCGTTCAGAGTCTGCGCCTTTTGCTGCTCTCCTGCGTCACCGCGGTCAACTCCGAACGTGCGAGATGGCCGTCCCCTTTGTCAGCTTTTTCCTTTTGACTTGGGGAAAAAATGTAATAAAAAGAAATCCGAGAGCGAAAAACGTTAAACAGTGATATTTAGCATTGTCTGATCGGGTTTTCAAGGAAAAAGTACTCCTGGTGGGCCCTGACGCGTTCAACGCAACAACGTTTCGGGGTGGTCTGCCGCTACCGGTGCAAGGAGGACCACGGGGATTGAAACGGAGAGCGCATTTGAAACAGCTACGAAAGGAGCTTGATCAGGCAGAGCCCCACCGTCTGTCGGAATGGGCCTTTTTGAGTCGAGACGCGTCGAGACGAAAAGAAGAGGACCGCATCCTGATGGGTCACAGGCAAAACTTTTCGCTTGACACGGATCGCATTCTGCACTCACTCGCCTATTCCCGTTACATCGACAAAACGCAGGTGTTCTACCTGGTGAAGAATGACCATATTACCCATCGAGTCCTCCATGTCCAGTTGGTTTCGAAAATAGCGCGCACGATTGGGCGCCTGTTGAGACTTAACGAAGACCTGATCGAGGCGATCGCCCTTGGGCACGATCTCGGGCATACCCCCTTTGGTCACGACGGTGAGGCCTTTTTGTCGGAGCTGTCACGAGGCCATGGTCTCCCTCATTTCTTACATAATATCCAGGGAGTCAGGTTTTTGGAGAAGATCGAAAGGAAAGGGAAAGGTTGGAATTTAACCCTGCAAGTCCTAGACGGTATCCTGTGTCACGATGGTGAGATTCACACCGAAGCTCTGAATCCCCGGCGGGAAAAGAGTTTCCGGACGCTCGACCATGAGGTTCAGGCCAAGGAGCAAGACCCCACGCTGGATATACAGCCGATGACATTGGAGGGTTGCGTCGTAAGAATGGCCGATACGATCAGTTATGTCGGTCGTGATATCGAAGATGCGATCAGGTTGGGCCTGATTGTTCGAGACGACTTGCCGGTCGATTGCAAGCGCCTTCTGGGACAGACCAATGGGACGATCGTTTACAGCCTTGTAGAGGATCTGGTCGCCAGTAGCTTGGGAAAACCCTTTGTCTGCTTCACAGCTGAGAAGGGGGAAGCCCTGGGTCGGTTAAAGGAATTCAATCAGGAACACATTTACCAGAACCTCAAGGTCAAGGAACAGACGCCCAAGGTTAAGTTGATGTTCGAACTGCTATTCGAAACCTACATGCGTGACTTGCAGGAGGGACGGGAAGACTCGGATATCTACAGGGAATTCCTTGAAGGCATGTCACCGGATTACACGGGGTCGACGCCGCCCGCCGGCATCGTACGCGACTTCATTGCCGGCATGACCGATGAATACTTCCTCGCCCAGTGTCAGAAGCATCTCATACCCCAGCCCCGCATGGCCCCCCTCTGAGAGGCAACAGGAAGCCCCCCACCCGTCCCGCTCCGATTAAGATTTCCCGCAACCCATTTTGCCTCCAACCTCAACCCTGACGCCTTAAAGTGACATGTCTTATTCCTCTGAATTCGTCGCGCGGAAGAGAGCCGGACAGGTATTCTCCGACCGCCTCTTAGAATCACATCCCCTCTCACCTTGAGGTCCATCCCCTTGCTCTCTCCAAGCGCACCGTTGGGGGTAGCGATCGTCTCCCGAAGGAGGGGGAGGAAACGATTGACAAGCCCAAGCCGCTGAAGTTAGGGATATTGAGGCACGGGAGGTCTTGAAAGTCGCAATCCGTTGCTTCCCGCAACGAGCAAAAATGTTTCTAGACCCCCTTGAGGATGGTCTCCGAAGGACGCGCAACCGGCAGGGTTCCCGAGGGCCCGTAATGCACTAAGGTTGATAGCCTTCGCCAGACAGGCGCAGAAGGCAGATTGCATCGGAGCTAACCGACTCCGTACGACCGAAAGAGCCCTGTGACCCATTGGCGCCGTTCCCCGCCCCGGAGCGCCGGGCAAGTGGTTGCCGGCCGTAAGAGATTGTCCTTCCGGGGGGGCACAGCCAGGACTCGGTTGCCGCCGAGGCCCCTGCAAGAGGAATAGGCGTGGCTCGGCGTAGAAGCACGTAGGGAGATCGAGATGAGAGCATGGCGGGAATCAAACAAGAGATAGAACCTGGGGAGACCCTGCTCGAACTTGATGATATTCACATGTACTTCGGGAAGATCGCCGCCCTCGTCGGCGTCAGCCTGGATGTGAAGAAGGGGGAGATCCACTCCGTCATTGGTCCCAACGGCGCCGGCAAGACGGTGATGATGAATTGCATTAATGGCCTCTATCGACCCCAGAGGGGACATATCCGCTTCAGGGGCCGCAGGATTGACAACCTCAAGCCTCACCTACGGGCTGAACTGGGGATCGCCAGGACCTTTCAAAAGATCGAACTGTTCGGCGGGATGACCGTCTTGGACAATATCCGTCTCGGCCGCCATGTACACCTGAATGCGTCTGTTTTAAGCGGGGCTCTCTACGTCGGCAAGGCCAAACGGGAAGAGCTGGCAACGAGAAGATTCATTGAGGAGGAGATTATCGACCTCCTTGAAATTGAGAGTATCCGTGACCACACCGTCCATATGCTGCCCTATGGGTTGCAGAAACGGGTGGAGCTGGGCCGGGCCCTGTCCCTCGACCCGCAGCTGCTGCTCTTGGACGAGCCTCTTGCCGGTCTTAATCTGGAAGAGGTCGAAGATATGGCCCGTTTTATCATGGATATCAACGAGGAAGAACGCTGGAAGGTTACGTGCATTCTGGTAGAACACGATATGGGTGTTGTGATGGACATCTCACATCGTGTCTCAGTCCTGAACTTCGGAAACCGCATCGCCGGCGGTACACCTTGGGAGATACAAAATGACGACGCCGTTATTAAGGCCTACTTGGGGGAAGAGGAGCTATATGCTACTCGAAAGTAGGTGAGCGGATGGCTGATGACGCCTTAGAAATCACACGGGATCTCACGATTCCAAAGCTCTTTCTGCGGCAGGCTAAGCGTTACGGCAGACAGAAAGTGGCCATGCGAGAGAAGGAATTCGGCGTCTGGCGCCCCTATAGCTGGCAGGATTATTTCGATAACGTGAAGGCTATCTGTCTGGGTATGATCCGTTTAGGTCTCAAACGGGGCGACAAGGTGGCCATGATGGGGGACAATCGTCCTGAGGGTCTGTGGGCCGAGATGGGGGCCCTTTGTGCCGGCGGTGTAGGTGTTTGGCTCTTCCAGGACAGCATGTTCGATGAGGTGAAGCACATCGTCAACCACTCGGATGCCAAGTTCTTCGTGGGCGAGACCCAGGAAGAGGTGGATAAGGCCCTTGCGATCATGGATGATTGTCCCAAGCTTGAGAAAGTCATTTGGGACGATCCCAAAGGGATGAGGCATTACCGCCAGGGTTGCCTGATTAGTCTCGGGGCATTGCAGGAGTTGGGCAGGGAACTGGAGGCCGAAGCGCCCGACCTCTTTGAAGATCTGATTGGGGAAGGGCAGGGTGACGATGTATGTCTCCTTTTTTACACCTCCGGGACCACAACCCTTCCCAAGGGCGCCCTGCTGAGCCATTGGAACATGTTGACAATGGGTCGCAGTCTCATGGCTGTCGATCCGTGCTTTGATACGGACGATTTCGTTTCATATCTCCCCTTTGCCTGGATTGGCGAACAGATGATGTCGATCTCGTGCGGTCTTCAGATCGGTTATACAATCAATTTCCCGGAGGAACCCGAAACGGCGCAGCAAAACATCAGAGAGATCGGCCCGCACGTGATGTTTGCACCCCCAAGGCTTTATGAAGGAATGACGCGCCAGCTCCAGGTGAGATACATCGACTCGGTGTGGTTGAAAAGGAAGATCTATGAATTCGCGATCTGGGTGGGTTACAGGGTCGCCGATCTCAAATTTGAGAAGCGGCCCGTTCCATGGTACTGGAGGTGCTTGAACGGGCTGGCCCATGTCCTGGCACAGAAAAAGCTGAAGGATCATCTGGGTATGTCGCGACTGCGACATGCCTACACAGGCGGGGCGGCCATGGGCCCCGATCATTTTCGTTTCTTCCATGCGCTTGGCGTGAACCTCAAGCAGATCTACGGCCAGACGGAAATCGCCGGGATCTCGCTGGTTCACCGGGATGGGGACGTCAAGTTCGATACGGTCGGAGAACCCATCCCGGATACCGAGATCCGGATTACGGCTGAAGGCGAAATCATCTCGCGAAGTCCCTCCGTGTTTCTAGGCTATCACAAGAACGATGAGGCGACCCGTAATACGCTTAAGGAAGGGTGGCTTTTTTCGGGTGACCAGGGTTTCATTGCCGAAAATGGGCATCTCGTCGTCTTTGACCGCTCTAAGGATGTCATGACATTGAGTGATGGAAGACCTTTTTCACCCCAATACTTGGAGACCAGACTGAAATTCAGCCCCTTCGTCCAGGAGGCCTGGGTCATCGGGGATCAAACCCGATACGTGGCCGCCGTGATGTGCATCGATTATGCGGTTGTCGGGAAATGGGCTGATGAGCGGAAGATAAACTACACCAGCTACATGGAACTCTCGCAAAAGTGCGAGGTCTACGACTTGATTCAAGAGCAGATCGAGGCTGCCAATCGAGATCTTCCAGGACCTGCCAGGATTCGCAAGTTCGTCAATCTCTACAAGGCATTTGACGCGGATGATGAGGAATTGACGAGAACCTCCAAACTACGACGCTCCTTCGTGGAGAAAAGATACGAGGCTATTCGAAGCGCGATCTACGACGATAAGGAGGTCGTTCACATGGATACTACGATCACCTATGAGGACGGCCGCGAGCAGCATATCAAGACGGACCTACGCATCCAGACGGTCGCTTTATGATCTGAGCCCGACCGGCGTTCCCATTGGGGAAGCTCAAGCCCTGAGCTTCAAACGAGAGTTATTTCCTATCAGCCAGTGTGGAGGTTGCCCGTGGACCTTTTCTTAATGACACTGACCACCGGTATCATGGTGGGTGGCATCTACGCCTTGGTCGCTTTGGGCTGGGTGCTCATCTACAAGTGCTCGGGAGTCCTCAACCTCGCCATGGGAGAGCTGACCCTCATCGGTGCCTACGTGACCCTCACCTTTTATCAATGGGGGGTCCCCTTTCTCTTTGCAGTTGTATTCACCCTCTTGATCGGGATTGTCCTCGGTTTCCTGACGGAACGCATTTTTCTGGATCGGCTGATAGGGGAGCCGATCCTGACCGTTATCATGGTCACGGTCGGACTTCAGTTCTTTTTTCGAGGTCTGGTCGAGTTCATCTGGGGAACCGATACGAGGGTGTTCAGCCCGCCGGTCTTTTCCCTGAAACCGGTCGCCTTTGGCCCCCTCAAAATATCTCCTGTCTACCTCTGGTCATTCATGTTGGCCATTGTACTTCTCCTGATCTTTGTCGCTTTCTTCAAGTACACTCAATGGGGACTTTCGATGCAGGCTACGGCCGATGATGAAACCGCGGCTCTCTCTCTGGGAGTGAGCGCCCGTTTTGTCTACGGCGCCGCCTGGGCGATTGCCTTCATGAGCGCCGGCGTCGGTGGGGCCTTGCTTGGTAATATCAACGGTATCAACATCTCGATCGGCCAACTCGGCCTACTCGTCCTGCCGGCGGTCGTGCTCGGCGGCCTCAATTCCGTACCGGGGGCGATTGTCGGCGGCGTAATCATCGGTGTGCTCCAGAACTTCTCCGGGACCTATCTGGATCAGTATTTCCCCGGCGGGGTCAAGGAGATCATGCCCTTTGCCTTCATGGCGGTGTTTCTCTTGTTCAAGCCCTACGGGCTGTGGGGATGGGAGCGGATTGAACGGGTCTAAGTTGGAGTCTTTGAATGTCGAAGGTATGGCTGCCCTGCGGTGATTACCACCAGAATTATGAGGAAGACCAGGGCTGGTGGCCGTCGCGGTTCATCAAACTCAAGATGATCCTGCTGCTTGCCGTCACCTTTGTTGCCATCCCTCTGTGGGCCTCCGAGTATATCATTAGTGTGGCCATCAAGGTGGGGTACACGGTGATGGGAGCCCTGGGCGTCCAACTACTCATCGGTTATACGGGCCTGGTGACCCTGGGGCACGCCGCGTTCATGGCCGTCGGCGCTTACACGAGCACCCTCCTCGTGCTCAAATTCCCCTGGCCTAAAATCCTGGTCGATCTTGGACTAGCATACCCGATTAGCATCGTGGCGGCGGGGATCGCAGGGGGGCTATGGTGTGTCCTTTTTGGCCTGCCGTCGGCCAGGGTGAAGGGTTTCTACCTTATCTTGACGACCATGGCGGCCCAGTTCATTACGGTCGATTTCATCCTGACACAATACGTCAGCAGGATCGGTGGCCGCGGGCAGGCCTTTTCATTACCCCCGGGGACGATCAGAGTCGGTCCCTGGATCATAGACAGCGGGATCAAGGTCTACTTCATTATGGCCGTTCTGCTTACGCTGCTTATATGCATGCTGGCTAATCTCTTGCGTTCGAAGCCGGGCCGGGCCTGGGTAGCCATCAGGGATAATGATATTGCCGCAGAGGCCCTCGGGATCAACATTGCCCGTTACAAACTGCTCGCCTTCTTTGTGGGCGGTTTTATCGGGGGGATCGCTGGCGCCTTCTGGGTCAGCAACACCGCTGCCTTGAGCCCGGAACATTTTCCGTGGTTCGTTTCACTCTGGCTGGTAGGGGTGATCCTGATAGGAGGGGTCGGGTCGATCCATGGGGCCGTCTTTGGGGCCCTTTTCCTAGAGGTGACCATGGAAGTCCTCCAATTGGCCGTCATCCCGTTGTCGGAGTATTATCCCATGCTGCTCATCAAGTTTGCCTATATTCGGGATATGGCCTTTGGTCTTGCTATTTGCGCCTTTTTGATCTACGAGCCCAATGGCCTTGCGTACCGCTGGTGGCAGGTCAAGAACTACTTCAACCTGTGGCCGTTTTCTTATTAGAAAGGGGGTGGGATCTTCGAGTTGGATTCGGGGCCTTTTCCATGCTGTCCTCGACACGGCTTCTTACGAAACACCAAACAAAACTCTACATAGGGGAGAACGATCATGAAGAAGATCGGAACACACTTGGCGTTGATGTTCCTCCTGGCGGTGGTGATCTTGATGGGATTTGCGTCGAGCACCGCAGCCAAGAAGATCAAGATCGGCGGTATCATGGACACGACGGGGGCCACCTCAGATGTCGGCAAGGATTATGCCCTCGGCATGGACGAAGCGTTCAGGTACTTTAATGAACAGGGCGGAGTCAACGGCGAGAAGATCAAATTCATCTGGTTCGATTACGGTTATCGAATACCCGAGGCCATGACGAAGTACAGTCTCCTGAAGCGTTTGGGCGTCCTGGCCATTATGGGCTGGGGGACCGGCGATACAGAAGCCCTATCTCCCACAGTGAACAAAGATCGGATCCCCTATGTCTCGGCTTCCTATTCAGCCCACCTCACCGATCCCAAGAAAAGCCGCTACAACCTTTTTTTCTCCTCGGACTACTCAACAAATGCCAGGGCCTGCCTTACGGCCTGGTTTGACAAGAAATGGCCGAATCATCGCGACTACGGCCAACGAAAGCCGCGTTTTGCGTGTGCCTATATGTTCGCATCCCCTTACTGCAGCGCACCGATAAAGGCGGTCAAGGATCACGCCCAACTGCTCGGATTCGAGGTCGGTCCCGACCAGGACGTCTCGCTCTTCGCCTTAGACACCAAGAGCCAGATCATGGCCCTGAAGAAATTTAAGCCGGATGTCGTCTGGCATGGGAACACGACCATGTCGGTCTCAGCGACCATAAGGGATGCATACTCCTTAGGCCTTGAGGCCGGCTGGATCATTAACAACTGGGGGTTTGACGAGAATCTGCCGCGCTTGGCCGGTGAGGCAGCCGAAGGGGTCATGGGAGCGACGCCCTGCGCCTTTTTCGGCCAACCCTACGAGAACATGGACATCGTCATCGAGACAGCCAAGAAGTACAACCCGGGGGTCCCTCAGGAAAAAAGGCTGATTCGGACGGTGCAGGCCTGGGGAGACGCCCTCATCCTGTGGGAGGCCCTCAAGAGGGCCGACCGGGCCGGCGAATTGAGCGGGCATGGGATCATGGTCAAAGGCTTTGAAACGATGCGGAATTTCAACATTGGTTTAGGGGCCTCACCAATAACCTATACAGCAACAGATCACCGGCCAACGACCGGGTGCCTGGTCCAGGAATGGACGAACGGCGGATTTCGGGAGGTGGAGCGCGTGAACCTGAAGGCACGCTGGCCCGACAAGTGGGAGCATGAGTGGCACGGTTGGTAGTTTCAGGGAAGAAGCTTCAACGAAATCCAACAGCCCAGCCGTAATGGGTCTCAGTCTACCATACAGGAGTAGAAGCACTTGGAAAGTCCAGCCGCGGTCCTTGGGATCAAAAACATTGAGGTAAAGTACCACGAAATCATTTTGGTCCTCAAGGGCGTCTCCATTGAGATACCCAGGGGGGGGATCGTGGCGCTTTTGGGCGCTAACGGCGCCGGCAAGAGCACGACCCTGAAGGCCGTCTCAGGATTGCTCAAGACTGAAGACGGGAAAGTGACGGATGGTGCCATCGAATATGAGGGCCGTCACATTCACCAGGCGGGGCCCTCCGAGATAGCCAGGATGGGTATTATTCAGGTGATCGAAGGCCGCCGCGTCTTTGAACATCTGAGCGTCGAAGAAAACCTCAAGGTGGGTGCGCACCTGAGAAAGAGCGGCCGTATGAGGGAACGCCTTGAGTTGGTCTATTACTATTTCCCGAGGCTGCGGGAGAAACGACATGAGGTCGCCGGCTTTGTGAGCGGTGGTGAGCAACAGATGACCGTGGTTGGTCGGGCTCTCATGACCGAACCTAGACTGGTCTTATTGGATGAGCCTTCCATGGGTCTCGCACCGAAGCTGATCCACGAGATCTTCAATATCATCACCCAGCTCAATCAGGAGCAACGCATCTCTATCCTCCTTGTCGAGCAGAATGCCAAGCTGGCCTTGAGTGTAGCTCCCTATGCCTACGTCATGGAAACCGGACGTATTGTGATGGATGGATCTTCTGAAAAACTAAGCCAGAACGAGGATATCAAGGATTTTTATCTTGGATTTACGGAAAGGGGCGGTCGCAAGAGTTTTCGTGATGTCAAACACTACAAACGCCGAAAGCGGTGGTTGGCTTGATAAGATCACTGCCCAAGGTGCGGTGCTCATTCTTGAGAGAGGAGACTCGTGATGAAAAAGGAAAGGTGCCTTTTAATCGGACTACTCGTCTTGTGTCTCATCCCGAGCATTTTTTCGGTTGGCTATCCACAGTCAAAGACAGACCCATCCAACTTCAAAGACCCGGTGATCCGGCTCACATTTTTTGAGGTGCCTCAATACGATGGTTTTTGGTACTTTTCGAAAAAGGTGGCACCGACAAAGGGGGATGTGGGTGATCGGGGGGCGCCCCTGCCCATGAGTTTTCTCTTTGATATCCAGAATCCCAACCCGTATCCGGTTCTCCTCGAGGGGTTCCGCTTCACCGTGGCCTTTGACCGCGACTTCCAGGTCGTGACCCTGAACAACCAGGATGCTTACTGGATTCCAGCGGGTATGACCGATCAGGTGCGGGTCAACACCATGATCACGGTCCGTTCCGCGCTCTTATCCCTACTGGTGACGGGCGGCTTCAAGCTGAAGGATCGGGGATGGGATGCCTGGCAGGCCCTTGAAAGATGGTGGAAGGGTGTTCCCGAGTACACCGTACCGGTCACCGTCATGGAGGGGGCGGCCATGTTCTCCGCGAACGACTTCACGAGGGTCATTCCGTTCGAGGCCACATTTCCTTGATATGCAAGGGACGACCCCTGCCCTCCGGGAGTAGCCCCGGAGTTCTTGTCGTCTACGATTTGATCACGGATGGAGTACCGTAATGGCTCTTTACGATTTTACGATCTATGACTTGATCGCACGAAATGCGCGCAGCTTTGGCGACAGGCCTGCCTGGTTCGACGCCGATGAGCGGCGCACCTGGACCTTTGCCGACTACAGGGAACAGGTAGACCGCTTGGCGGTCGGCCTTCGGGCGACGGGGCTCAGGAGAGGTGATCGTCTTGGGATCCTCGGCCAGAACTGTTTTGAGTACTTTCTCCTTTACGGCGCCGCAGCGGCCCTGGGTGCTATTGCCCTACCCATAAACTGGAGGCTTTCGGCGGATGAGATCTGTTTCAATCTGAACGATTGTGAGCCTGTGGCCATCTTCGTGGACCAAGCGTACCAGGATTTCATGCAAGGGTTGCAAGATCGGCTGACATCGATCAAGGCCTACTATAACTTAAATCGGAATGCCGGTTCCTTCAGGGAGTTTGAGTCTTTAATGCGTATGGAGGAGGATTTCATGCCGGCCGACGTTACCACGGATGATGGTTTCGTCATCATCCACACGGCCGCCGTCGGAGCCCGGCCGCGGGGCGCCCTTTTGAGCCATGGAAACCTCCTCTTTGCGGATCTTCAGTTAAGCTACTTCTTCAACCTCGGCCCTGATGATGTCCACCTCAATATCCTGCCTCTATTTCATGCCGGGGGCCTGTTCATTGCCTTGGCGAGCTTCATGGCCGGCAGCTTGAACGTCAATATGAGCCGTTTCGATCCCGCCCGGGCCGTGGAGCTCATCGAAGAGCAGAGGGCCTCTATCATGTTTGAGTTTTCCCCGATCTTGGCCTCACTCCTCGAGGAGTATCAGAAGAAGGGTGCCGACATAAGTTCGCTCAAAGCCGTGGCAGGCCTCGATACACCTGAAACCATTGAACAATATCAGGCTATGACCGGGGGCACTTTCTACTGCCTTTACGGTCAGACGGAGACGTCCTGTATGGTTACCTTTGGGCGCTACAGCGAAAGACCCGGTTCGGCTGGCCGGACGATCCCATTGGCGCAGGTAGATCTTGTCGACGACGAGGGGCGCCCTGTACCGACGGGGCAGCGGGGTGAAATCATTACTCGTGGTCCGATGGTCTTTAGGGGCTACTGGAATCTCCCTGAGGAGAGTGCTGATACGTTTCGGCAGGACTGGCACCATACGGGAGATCTCGGTCGTTTCGACGAGGATGGGTTTCTCTGGTACGAAGGCCGAAAGGCCGAAAAAGAACTCATCAAACCGGGCGGTGAGAACGTCTATCCGGCTGAAGTGGAACAGGTTATCTGCCAGCATCCTCTGATCGAAGCCGCTGTCGTATTCGGCGTGCCTGATCCCAGATGGAAAGAGGGCATCAAAGCGGTCTGTCAAGTCAAGGAAGGTCAAGAGATCGAACCCCGGGCCGTAATCGAATTTGTGGGCGAACGGATAGCCAGTTACAAGAAACCTCAATACGTGGAGTTCGTAAAGGAACTGCCGGCGCTTCCGGACGGATCACCTGATCGAGCCAAGATTAAGTCAGTGTATGGGGGCTTCCAGTAGCGGACGACGATCAAGAGGGATTTGTCATCAATGCGCCGTTGGGTCCTTTGATATATGCAACGCTACAACTCCCCAGCGATTATCATGCGGGTCAGGGAGTTCGGGGAAGCCGACCTCCTCGTGAGCTTCTTCACCCCGAACAAGGGCCGCCTGAGAGGCGTTGCCAAGGGGGCTCGCCGCAGTTCAAAACGTTTTGTAAACTGCCTGGACAGCTTCTCATTAGTGGAGCTTGAATTTCAATTACAACGGGCAGGAGATCTGTACTTCCTTACCGCCGGCAGACTACGCAATGCCTTTCCCGGGTTGAGATCCGACTACAGCAACCTCGTCCGAGCCAGCTATATGATCGAACTCACCGAAGTTCTCTTCCCGCTGGGCGTCGTCGATCCGGAGGTGTTCAAACTGCTTGCAGGGTCATTCGACCTCTTGGACCAGGGGGTCAAGACCGTAGCCGTCCCGATTGCCTTTGAGTCGCGCATTATGGTCTTAGGCGGGTATGGCATCAGTCTTGAGAAGTGCTGTTCGTGCGGCCGAAGCTATACCGGCCGTGGGGCGGCGGTTTTCAAGCGCGATCGCGGAGGGATTGCCTGTCTCAAGTGCCAGCAAGAGACCCTGTTGACGCCGGCCCTGAGCCCGGAGGCCGTCGAGTTGCTGAAAGGGCTCCAGCGCCGGCCGCTTGAGATGCTGAGAGAAACCGATCTGCCGGATCAATCGCTTGAGCAGATCCGGCCGGTCCTAAAGCTACATCGGGAGTACCGGTTGGAGCGCCGACTGAGAACCTCCAAGTATGTGACCTAGTGCAGGCCTGCCGCCGCGACCCCGTTCCCTTTGGGGCCCCGGGAGGATGATTTCTGACGACTAGCGACTACTTCCACTCTGCCCCGTAAAACGGCGCCAATGAGTCATGGGCTCCGGTCGCAAGGGACCGGGAAGCTCCGTTGAAATCAGTCCTCTTGCTGCCTCTCACCCAGGATCTTTAGGATCTTGGCCGTCAGCTCTTCACTGTCGAAGGAAAAATAAACCGTACCTCTATCGACGCTAAACGACAGGAGATGACAACCGAACTCTTCTGCGACCTCTTCCAGAAGCTGCCTGAATCTGATGGCCTCGGGATGATAGGGGCTGTCAACCTCCTTGGGAAACAAATCCACTTCAAATCCGCTCATCACGTGGCTCCTTCCGTGGCTTCGATAGAGCGGCGGGGCACGATCATAAAGAGCAAGGTTCCGCCGACCAGGGTGAGGGGCCCGAAGATCACAAAAATAGCATCAGAGGAGAAGCCGTCAAACAGCAGACCACCAAGCAAGGGACCGGCCAACATCCCGAGGCTATGGGACATGGCCAAAAGGCCCATGATGGATCCCGTTGCCCCGGTTCGGCGACCATCGATAACCCCCAAAGCCATGATCGCCGGAAAAGATACCCCCCCGGCCACACCGAGCCACCCGTTCGCGAGTAGTAGTTCTTCAAGCGTTGAAGCGACGTTCAGATAGTAGATCGAAGCGGCGCCGAGGAACCCACCTGTAATGATCAGTATTCTCTTGCTGAATCGATCGGCAACCAAGCCCATCGGGATCTGGAACAGGCCGTTGACGAGGACGTTCACCATGACGACGAACCCGATGGCGGAACTTGAAAGATGGAGCCTCGTGCTGGCCACGAGGGGTAGAAACGCCCAGATCAGCGCCACACCGGTGGTGAAACAGATGCGAAAAGCAAAAAGCGCGAGGATGGCGGGATTTTTCATCAGCCGCAGGTATCTGTCTGGGGTCTTTTGGGCAGCGGAGGCGTCTTCCTCTCCCACGTTCTCCTTAGGAAGCAGAGAAAAGCAAAGCAGAAAGCCGAAGAGGGCCAGGATTCCCATGCTTAGGAAAGAGATCCGGAAGCCGAACCAATCTCTAATGAGGCCTCCTAATACCGGCCCAACACTCAAGCCCCCATAGAGGGAGACATTAAAGAGCCCCATCGTAAAGCCTTCCCTATTCTTGGGGGTGAGCATACCCACATAGGCTTGAGCCACCGGTAGGATCATGGCCGATGCCACACCTTGCCCTAGGCGCAGAAGGATCAGGGTTCGAATCTGATCTGAGAACACATAAAGGATCGAAATGATGAAATAGATGAAGAGACCAAGGCTGAGGAATGGCTTCTTCCCTTTGACGTCTGACAGCTTTCCGAAGTAGGGGACGAAGATGCTTCGGGAAAACGAAAAGGCACCGAAGATGATCCCAATTTGAAGGGCGCTCGCCCCAAGCTCATGGGCGTAGATCGGGAGCAGCGGTGCCACCAGGCCGGCCCCGGTCGTGGTGGCAAAAACGGCCAAAAAGAGGGTACCAAAGATCTTTACATTCAAGACAGTGTACCATGCTAGGTTCCGGAAAGCGCTCAGGACATATCCCCGCTTCCGTGAGTTTCAAAACTCAAGACTTCGTATCAATTTAGGTTTTTGAAATAAGTCAACGTCCGGCCATGGGGGTCTCTTTTCAAAAACGAGACGGTACCCGCTCGAACGCGGAAGAAGCTGCCAAGCCGTTCGGCCCCGAGCTCACGGCC
>CAZAGT010000032.1:0-23963 GCA_964484515.1 uncultured Desulfobacteraceae bacterium
CGAGTGCTTTTTGTATCTATTGACTCCCTGATTGCACTTGATCAGGGGCTAGTCTGGTAGTAGCGGATCCAGAAACCAGAATATAAAACCGGGGCCGGGAAATCAACCGAACTCGGAGAGAAAGGAGGGATTATGGCACGGATTCAAGCACCAATCATGAAAGGAGGTATCTTATGGCAATCCTAGCAGAGTGTCCTGCCTGCCACGGGAAGCAGTCTTTGCGAAACGTGAAGAAGAAGGTTTGCTGTTACTGTGGCGACGACCTGGACAAGGCGAAACGATCGAAGCGCATTCGTTATTGGATCGACTACGCCCTGCCGGGAGGGAAGACCCGGAGGGAGGCAATTGGCTTCTCTATTGATAAGGCCCGTGACTGCGACGCCAAGCGGAGGGTGCAAAAGGCCGAGAATCGCATTCTGGATGTGAAGCAGGACACCAGGATGACTTTCGGGGAGTTGGCCGATTGGTACCTGGGCCTCGAGAAGGTAAAGTCCCTATCCTGCTATGTGCGGAGGACGAGGTCCCTCAAGGACCTTTCGGAGCATTTCGGCAACACGCCGCTGAGTCAGATAAAGCTTGTCGATCTGGAGGATTACCAGGCCAAGAGGAAGGCCTTGGGTAGAGCGGACGCGACCGTGGACCAGGATCTCGAGACAGCCAAGACGATGGCTATAAAGGCATTTGACAACGACATCATAAGCGGGGATGCCCTCAAGGTCTTTAAGCGGGTGAAAAAGCTATTGCCCCATCCCAATGCAAACGCCAGGGACCGGATATTGAGCCGGGAGGAGTACGACAGGCTGATGGAACAGGCCAAACCCCATCTTAAACCGATCATCGCCACGGGCTATTTCACGGGGATGCGTGAGGGCGAGATTCTTGGCCTGACATGGGATAAGGTGGACCTGAAAGAGCGCGTGATAAGGCTCGATGCAGAGGATACCAAGGACAGGGAGAAGCGCGATATCCCCATATTCGACGAGCTTTACGATATCCTGAAAGGCCTGCCCAGGAGCCTCCAGGACAACCATGTTTTTCTCTATAATGGCAAGCGTATACGGGATATCTACGGCACTTTGAGGACTGCCTGCAGAAAGGCAGGGATAGCCTACGGGCGCTTCGTCAAAGGCGGCTTCGTATTCCATGACCTGCGCCACACGTTCAACACCAACATGCGAAAGGCAGGAGTGGCGGATTCGGTCATCATGAAGATCACAGGGCACTCAACCAGGGAGATGTTCGACAGGTATAACAAGATCGATCGGCAGGACGCCGAGGATGCTATGGGTAAGCTGAAGGGTTTCTTCCGGAATCTTGACCAGGAAACAGAAAAGACCGCACTGACAGGTAGTTAAGGCGTTATTTCATTCCCACTCGATGGTGCTGGGTGGTTTGGAGGAGATGTCGTAGACCACGCGGTTAACCCCCCGGACGCTGTTGATGATCCGATTCGAGATCTGTGCCAAGACCTCGTAAGGGATCTTGGACCAGTCTGCGGTCATGGCATCCACGCTGTCAACGACTCGAATGGCAATCACATTTTCATAGGTCCTTTCGTCACCCATCACCCCAACGGTCCTTATGGGCAAGAGGACGGCAAAGGCCTGCCAGACCTTGTCGTATAGATCAGCCTTCCCGATCTCCTCCAACAGGATCGCGTCGGCGGATCTCAGGATCTCCAAGCGTGGCGAGGTAATCTCTCCGAGAATTCGGACCGCCAAACCAGGCCCTGGGAAGGGGTGTCGCGCCACGAATTCCTTGGGGAGTCCCAGTTCGACGCCGACCTGGCGTGCCTCGTCCTTGAACAATTCCCGCAAGGGTTCGATCAGTTCCAACTTCATGGCTTCGGGTAGCCCGCCGACGTTGTGGTGGGTCTTGATGGTGGCCGAAGGCCCCTTGAACGACACGCTCTCAATCACATCCGGATAAAGCGTTCCCTGAGCCAGATACCTCGCCTCCCCCAGCTCTTTGGCCTTCCTTTCAAAGACCCACACGAACTCCCGCCCGATAATCTTCCGTTTCCGTTCAGGGTCCGTGACACCCTGAAGCTCCTGCAAGAAGTGGTCGGCGGCATCGACGTGGTGAATATCCATGTGATAGTACTCTTGAAAGAGGTCCATGACTTCCTGGCTCTCACCTCTCCGCAAAAGGCCGTTGTCGACAAAGATACAGGATAGCTGGGGTCCGATGGCTCGATGTAACAGGATCGACGTCACCGTCGAGTCAACGCCGCCGGAGATCCCGCAGATCACTCGGTCCGCGCCGACCCGCCGTCTCAATTCTTCAGTCGTCATCTCGACAAACGAGCTCATCGTCCATGAGGGCTCGCAGCCGCATATCTTAAAAAGGAAGTTCTTCAGGATCCGTTGTCCCCTGGGAGTGTGGACCACCTCGGGATGGAACTGAACGCCAAAGAGCCGCCTCGAGGTATCAGCCATGGCCGCAATCGGACTACTGCTACTGCTGGCCAGGGCGGAGAAGCCGGCGGGGATCTGGTCGACCCGATCACCATGGCTCATCCAGACGGTTTCCTCCTCCTTCGGATCGAAACCGTGGAAGAGATCGCGGTCGTCTTCGACGACGATCTGGGCGCTGCCATACTCCCGGTGGTCTGCTCTCCCCACGACGCCGCCGAGGACATGGGTCAGATACTGGAGGCCGTAACATATACCCAGGATGGGCACGTTGAGCTCAATGATCTTGCGGTCGGCCAGGGGCGCCTTTTCATCATAGATGCTGGCGGGCCCACCTGAGAGGATGATGCCTTTGGGAGCGAACTCCTTGATCTTTGCAAGACTCAGATTATAGGGATGGATCTCGCAATAGACCTGGGCCTCGCGTACGCGCCTGGCAATAAGCTGCGTGTATTGCGAGCCGAAATCGAGAATCAGAATCTTATGTTCGTACAGATCTCTCATCACTCTAACCTGTAGTTGGGCGCCTCTTTGATGATAATGACGTCGTGGACGTGGGATTCACGCAAGCCGGCGGGAGTAATCTGCATAAACCGGGGTTTGGCCTTTAGCTCTGCTATGGTCCGCGTCCCCAGATACCCCATCCCGGACCTCAGGCCGCCGACGAGTTGGTAGACCGTATCCGCCAGGGGACCGCGATGGGGAACGCGACCGACGATCCCCTCCGGCACCAGCTTTTTTTCAAGGTCCATATCATCCTGGAAGTAGCGGTCCTTGCTCCCCTCCTTCATCGCTTCGATGGACCCCATGCCTCGATAGACCTTGTATGTTCGCCCCTGGAAGAGGATCGTCTCGCCCGGGCTTTCCTCGGTTCCGGCAAAGAGGCTGCCGATCATGACCGAGTCGGCGCCACCGGCAATCGATTTGGTGATGTCGCCGGAGTATTTGATCCCGCCGTCCGCAATCACGGGCACATCGTGCTTGCGCGCCTCCTCAGCGCAAACCAGAATTGCCGTCATTTGAGGCACACCGACCCCTGCCACCACCCTGGTCGTACATATGGATCCCGGGCCCACCCCGACCTTGACAGCGTCGACACCGGCGTCGATCAAGCTCCTGACGCCTTTAGCGGTCGCCACGTTGCCGGCAATCAGTTCCAGGTTGGGGTGCCGCTCTTTGATCTTTCGGGCTGTCTCAACAACTCCCTCTGAATGACCGTGGGCCGTGTCGATAACGACCACGTCCACATTGACGCCCATGAGACGCTCGATACGCTCTGCTGTGTCCGGACCGACCCCAACGGCGGCTCCGACCCTCAAGCGCCCCAGCTTGTCCTTGCAGGCATCGGGATACTTCTTAATCTTCTCAATATCTTTGATCGTGATCAGACCTTCGAGCTTGCCCTCATCATCAACCACCAGCAGTTTCTCGATCCTGCGCTCATGCAGGATGGCCTTGGATTCATCCAAGGTAATCCCCACCTTGGCCGTGGCGAGGTTCTCCTTGGTCATGACGTTTTCGACTTTCTGTTCCAGGTTGGTCTCGAACCGCAGATCCCTGTTTGTGATGATTCCAACGAGATTACCAGTCTTGACCACCGGCACGCCGGAGATCCGGTATTTGCTCATGATCTCCAAAACTTCTGAAATCTTGCGCTCGGGCTCAATCGTGATCGGATCCACGATCATACCGCTTTCCGACTTCTTGACCTTTTCAACCTCCAGGGCCTGGCGTTCGGCACTCATGTTCTTGTGAATGAAGCCCAACCCTCCCTGTCGCGCCAACGTGATCGCTGTCTCCGACTCAGTGACCGTATCCATGGCGGAGCTGGTTATGGGGATGTTCAGGTCGATATGCCTCGACAACTTCGTCTTGACCTCCACTTCACCCGGCAGAACAGCTGATCTGTCGGGCACCAGGATAAGGTCATCAAACGTGTAGCCTTGCCTGAAGTTTCCTGTGCTCATTTCCTACTCCTTACGGCGTGAGCGTTATGGTGAGAGATGTCAATAAGAAAATATAGCTGTTTAGGTTGAAGGTCGAAGGATTCTACACCTATTTCATTTTCTGTTTTCACGGCCTATGCAACTGGGTAATCACCCAAAAGACAAGATCGGGATTAAGGCTTGAAGGAGGGATCGGCGGCCTCTTCGATAAAGGAGATCAAGATGCCCTCCAGGAGATCGGAAAGGCTGACCAGCATCCTCGGCGCCTCGAAATGATGCAGTATCCTAATGACTGAGAGGGTCCCGCCGAGAATGACATCGGCCCGGCCACTGTCGAGGCCACGCTCGTTCACCCGTTCCCTGAGAGGCATTCGCTTAAGCTGATCGAAAAGGCCCACTAGCTCCGTCAGCGTCAGTGTCAGACCGTTCACCGCGGCGGCCTTGATATCTTTGAGTTCGATCCCATGGATCATCACAGCCAGGGTCGTGACGGTGCCTCCAGTGCCAACCAGGGTCGTCCGGCTTCCTTCATGGGACCGGGGGCCAAAGGCCTCACGAAGCACGTCATCCACGTGGGCCTCAAGCCGCCCTGTTTGATTCTCATCGGGCGGGTCGTCTATGAGGAATCTTTGCGACAACACCGCTGCCCCCAAAGGCAATGATGTCATCTTCATCCCAGCGCCCGAGCCGATGGCAAATTCCGTGCTACCTCCACCCAGATCAAAGACCGCGACGTCCTCCGCAGGTAAATCGATCGCCGACTTGACTCCCAAGGCCGTAAGCCACGCCTCTTTTTCGCCTGATATTATCTCGGCCCGAATTCCGGTTTGATCTCGGACCGCCCTCAAAAACTCGCAAGCATTGACGACCTGCCTTACGACACCGGTCACAACCGCACCGGCGATGGTCGCATTGCATCCCCGGGCAATGGTCTGAAAGGCTGCGACGGCCTTCAAGGCCCGCTCGGTCGCCGCCGGGCTGATGACCGGCCTCTCTTGCCCTTCGATCCCGTCCGCCAGCCGAATGTATTCTCTCTTGCGCTCCAGTTCCCTGAAGGATCGCGACGGCCCTTTCCGCCCTTGCACCACGAGCAGTCTGGCCGTGTGACTCCCTATCTCAATGGCCGCCAGATTCATTCCCCTCGGAAAATCAGCGGTTCACGCCCACGATCGTCCGCCCTTTGAGCTTACCTTGCAGGATATCATCGATACGGGCGTTCAATTCCTCCAGTGTAATCTCAAAGCTGAGTTGGTCGAGGTTCGGTTTCCAATCGTCGGCAAGCCGCCCCCATATCTGTTGACGGAGCGGCATGGGACAATTCACCGAATCGATCCCTAGGAGACTCACCCCCCTTAGGATGAAGGGGAAAACCGTCGTTTGCAGTTCGGGCGAGGCGACCAAACCGCAGCACGTGACGCACCCTAAGTACTGGGTGGATCGGAGTGCCGTAGAAAGGATATTCCCTCCAACCGTATCGATGACTCCGGGCCATTTGGTCTTGAGGAGAGGCCTGCCGGACGTGTCGTCGACTTCCCCTCTACTTACGACCTCTTTCGCACCGAGTGATATCAAAAACTCTTTTTCGGCCGGTTTTCCGGTCGCAGCCGTCACGTCGTAACCGGCCCGCGTCAGGATGGCAACCGCCAGGCTTCCGACGCCGCCGGTGGCCCCGGTGACGAGTATGGAGCCCTGATCCGGATTGACCCCATAGTCCCGTAATCTGTACACGGAGAGGGCCGCCGTAAATCCGGCTGTGCCGTAAGCCATGCTTTCCCTCAGGGTAAGCCCGGCCGGAAGCTTGACGACCCACACCGCCGGCACGCGGATGTATTGTCCAAAACCACCGGAGGTATTCATACCGAGGTCATAACCGGTCACGAGGACCGCATCGCCCGGCCGAAAATCAGCGCTGGCGCTCTCAACCACGTCGCCGGCGGCATCGATCCCCGGTGTATGGGGATAGTTTCGGGTAACACCTTTGTTGCCCGTTGCCGAAAGCGCGTCCTTGTAGTTGAGGGAGGAATACTGGACCCGAATGAGGACTTCGCCCGCAGGCAGGTCATCCAGGGATCTCTCCCGAATCTCCCTCACGTACTTCTTCTCCGCTGCTTCCTCCACGACCATCGCGCGAAAGGTTGTCTGGCTCATGAATAGGCTCCTCCTCTTGGCACATCCATTTCTCGAGCGAAAACACTCAAACAGGGTCATACACTATTATCGCGGGATAGACTAGATGGATTGTTATCCTAAATAGCCCCGATTTTCAACGCCCCTTTGGGAATCGAATGCGGGTGACAAGCTTACATGGTATGTGTTATATGTGCCCAACCATAGCTTACGGCGGCTTCTCGCAGTCGCCCAAACACGTCCACAGAAAGGAGAAGGGAATGAGCAATCAGAATGCCGACGTGCAAAAATATAGGGAATTGCCCAAGGCCAATGATGAGGAATTCAAGAAGCGGATCGTTCAGTATGCAGACGTTCCGATGACCGAATTGGTGCCGGGATGTGACAGCCACCTGATCTTTGGGGAACGGGTCCTTGTGAGTTTCTTGACGATGTCCGCCAACGCTGTTTTCCCTCCCCATAAGCATGAGGCCGAGCAGATCATGTGCGTCTTAGAGGGCTACATGGATGAAATCATCGAGGGCAAACTCTATCGCGTCAAGGCCGGAGACGTGATCAACCTTCCCTCCAATATCGAGCATGGCGGTGTCCTTTACGACGTGGACTGCAAAGTGATCGACATCTTTTCACCGCCCCGCGAGGATTTCCGCGAGAAATACCTGAAGACAATCGGCAAGGCAAAATGAGCCGGGCAAGAAAAAAGGCGGGCTCGATCGAGCCCGCCTCAGTCACTCCCCGTTCATGAATCGCCCTCCCCCCTGAGCGACATTCTGCCGAGCTTGCCAGCTACGAGGTACCCACAAAAGGCCGAAAGTGTAAGGCAGAAGGCTGAAAATGAAAGAGAAGGAACTGCCCCTCTGTGAACGGCTGCCTCCTGGTCACCCGACCCGGTATTTGGCAATCGTCTCTTCGTTCAACTCGACGCCAAGGCCCGGCCCTTCTGGGACATGAACAAATCCTTCCTGATCGATCTCCATCTTCTCATTCGTCACGGCCAGTCTGATCGGCGTCTCCTCGACGCAGTATTCGAATATGAAGGCCGTCTTACGGGCCGCAAGCCAGTGCAGCCCAGCCGCCAGATTGATGCCCGTGGTGTAGAAATGATTGACGACCCTCAGGCCGTAATCTTCCGCCAGATCGGCGATCCGCATAGACTCTGTAAAACCGTTCCTGGCAAGGTCGACTTGGGCGATGTGGATGCCGCCCCGTTCCATCAGGTCCCGCCATGCAAAACGGCCGGAATCCCCTTCACCGGCGGCGATCGGTATCCGAGATACGCTGCATAACTTTCGATAACCATCGAGGTTATCCTGCTCCAACGGTTCCTCGAGCCAGAGGATGTTGAATTCTTCAAACTGGCTGGCCCGTCGCACGGCGGTCATGGTGTCCCAGCAACAGCCGGCGTCGATCAGGACATCGTTCTTATCACCGACGCCCCGGCGTGCACCCTCGACCAGTTCCAGATCCAGTTTCTCGCTTTGCCCCAGGGGCGCCCAGCCGAATTTCACTGCGGTGAAACCACGATCAATCCACTTGCGGCCGATCTCACATGTTTCGTCGCCATCATTGCCAAAGAGGATACTGGCGTAGGCCCGGATCTTCTTTCTGAAAGCACCCCCCAGCAGCTTGTAGATCGGCTGGTGGTAGTATTTCCCGGCGATATCCCAAAGGGCGATATCGATTCCACCCATGGCGTGGATCACGACCCCGCGCCGTCCATAGTAAAAGGTTGCTTGATAGAGTTTTTCGCTGATGACACGGATATCGAGAGGATCCATGCCTATCAAGAGCCTGCCCAGGCCGCTGGTAACAGAGTGGCTCATGGGGGCCTCGATAGCGGCCTTGGCAACCCGAGGGCTTGAATCGATCTCGCCGATGCCAACGATACCCTCATCCGTGTGGATTTTGACAATGAGCGCATCCTGGGCGCTCGTGGCCTTGTCCAGAACCTCGGCATCCGGCAGGCGTAGTTCGATTGCCTCGACCTTCGTGATCTTCATAGGCTCTCCTCCTTTCGCTTTCAGGCTCTTCGCCGCCTAATTGATCGCATTCTGCGCGGCAAGCGGTTCGTGGTTTGAGATGGCGGCAGAATAGGGCAGGGATATATCACTGTCAAGAATGGGGAGACTCCGAGAGGGGCGAGAGGTTATAAAAGACTTGAAGTTTCGGGGTGGTGGTATAGATTGAACTTGTATTATCCTTATTTATTCCAGGGCCGCCAGCTGGCCCAGCCGCAACCACTTTTTCCCCGCGATCTTTGAAGCCCGTTGAGACATCAACAACCCAGAATCAACGCCGCCGCTCGCCGCCGGGCGATAAGGTAACATCGACCCCATTTCATGAGGTTTCATACAAAAGACTGCGGATGAATGAGGAGTAACCATGAAAGCGATCCAGGTCCATGAATTCGGGGAGCCGGAGGTCATGCAGGTCGCTGAACTTCCCGATCCCAAGCCTGGCCCGGGTGAAGTGCTCGTGCGGAATCACGCGATCGGCGTGAATCCGGTTGACACCTATATCCGATCAGGGATCTACCCCCGAAAGCCCGAACTTCCCTACACTCCCGGAACCGACGCCGCAGGGATTGTCGAGGCCGTCGGCAAGGGGGTCCACCGACTTGGATCGGGGAACCGGGTTTACACCGCCGGTTCCATCAGCGGCACTTACGCCGAGATGTCCCTGTGCGAGGCTTCGCAGGTCCATCCCCTGCCGGATAGGATCTCCTTCGAGCAGGGAGCCGGTATCCATGTCCCCTATGCCGCGGCTTATCACGCCCTCTTTCAACGCGCACGGGCCGTGCCCGGCGAAGTGATCTTGGTCCACGGCGCAACAGGCGGTGTCGGTATTGCGGCAGTACAGCTGGGACGAGCCGCTGGAATGACGATCATCGGGACCGGTGGTACCGCGAAAGGTCGGCGCCTGGTGGCGGATAACGGCGCCCATCATGTCCTGGACCATGTCGCCCCCCGCTGCCATGAGGAGATCATGGCATTGACGGCCGGCCGCGGTGTCGACGTCGTTCTCGAAATGCTGGCCAACGTGAACCTGGGGACCGATCTTGGCCTCCTCGCACAAGACGGGAGGGTGGTCATCATCGGGAGCCGTGGAACTGTGGAGATCAATCCGCGTGACGCCATGAGCCGCCGGGCCACCATCCTGGGCATGCTCCTCTTCAGAGCCACGCCGCGCGAGCTGTCGGCTATTCATCCGGCCCTGTACGCCGGACTTGAAAACGGCACGCTACAACCGATCGTCGGCCGCGAGCTGCCGTTGGAGGAGGCATCGCAGGCGCACCATCTCGTGATCGAATCAAAGGCTTATGGTAAGATTATCCTTAAGCCCTGAGGTGTTTTTGATAGGACTTTCGGAAGGTTATCAATTTCTATTAACGTTCAGCTACCGTTTTGCTACCACTAGCGCCGAAAACCTCATCCTCCATGCCGTTGGCAGCCTCAGAATTTAAGCCTTTCATCCAGTGTCCATAGATGTCCATGGTCACCGTGATCGAGCTGTGGCCCATTTGCGTCTGAAGGTATTTCGGGTGGACGTCCTTTGAGATCTGGATCGAGGCGTAAGTGTGTCTCAGATCGTGGAATCGGATTCGCTTCAGCCCTGCCCTTTCAACGGCCGGCGCGAAAACCCGCCTCATCAGGTGGCAGCCGTCAAGCGGTGTCCCTGCATTGCTCGGAAACACCAGGTTGAGCTTATTCGGGGGACAAGCCATTTTCGAGCCGTCGGTCGAACTCTTGCTGCCTTTGGATGTACTTGCGAACGACCTCCTCATCTCGGCCCGCTGTTGATACATAATAACCTTCGGTCCAGAAATGTTAATCTGTAAAATTGCTTTCATTCCCCATATACCTGGGGGCTATCTGAATGCACTTTTACTTAGGATGTAACCTACAACTTGGGCAAAAAAGAAAATCTGGCCTATCCTTTGAGCCCCTGAGAGTTTTGATGTCATGATGACCTCCTTGAACATCCGTCAATCTCAGGGGCTTTTTTTGTGAGGAACCTTTCCTTATTTGTGTATGAGGCGTTCTTTCTTCCGCCATCTAAGCGCTCAATCTCGACCGTTCCGCTTTTACTTTGACTGATTCCTGCCGATAGAATCACTGAGGACAGTCCTCCTCTTTCCTCCCAAGCCCCTGAATTCGCTCTGAAGCATACCTCCTTCAAATTCAGGGGCTTTTTTTCACTGCCGGCTAAAGATCCTTGATCAGGATTATCGAACCATTTCTCAAGCTTGAGGGTCATACCCTCACCATGTTAAAAAGGGGCATCGCCGCATTCGGGTTCAGACCCCTGTTGAATGGTGGTTGGGCTGAACCCTTTATTGCTTCGACGACCAAAAACCTTGGAATGATCATTCCGGCGAAGTTCGGGGCCCAGGAAAGGAGACCAAAATGCATAGGAGAATTCGGCAATTCGCCTTTCTGATTGTTTTTTCACTTCTTTTCATGACCCAAACATCGTTTGCGCGCAACGATGTAACGCAATTCCGTTACGGAGAAAAGCTTGTACGCATTGGGGACTCAAAATATGACGTCATCACGAAAATCGGTGGGCCCGTGTATGTAGAAAAAGCGAATATGATTCACAGCGAAATATGGGTCTACGAAGCGAAACGAACGTATTACTTGACGTTTGCCAATGACCGGTTGCAGCGCATCCAGATCGGCAGCCGCGTCCAATAGGTAGGCGCTTCTGAGGTTAAGTTCTTTACCTGTCATGACGATAACATACCTTGTAAACGGTGTGTTTGGGGACGAGGTCCCAGCGGGATCTGAGTTGACCCAGCGGTTTGAAATCATTCGATCTCCCCCAAGGACATGACCGTGATGATATGGCCGACCATAATGCCTCCCAAATACTGACCGTTGAATTCACTCCGCCACGGCCGATGGCGGAGTATCCTAAGGACTCCATCAAAAAGATGGCTGTCCTCTTCACCGACATCGTAGGCTCATCCAAGTTTTTCAAGACCCACGGCGACATCGCCGGGCGGAAGATGCTCAAGCAGCACCAGGATATGGCCTCCCCGGCGATCAGGGATCACGGTGGGTTCGTCGTGAAGTTTCTGGGCGACTCGGTCATGGCCTATTTCTTTGACGCCAGGGAAGCCCTGAAGTCGGCCATCAAGATTCAACAGAAGCTCAAACGTTTTAACGCGCAAAAGGAGCAAAAGGATCAAATCCACGTCCGTATCGCTATCCATTACGGCGACGGGATCGTGGAGGAAAAGGATATCTTCGGTGACGTTGTCAATACGGCCGCCAAATTTCTCCCCCTAGTGGAGGGTGACCAGGTCTGCATATCGAAGGAAGTCTTTGACCAAGTTCGAGATCTGAAGCCGCTGCGCTTTGAATCGGTCAAGATCTCGAACAAGAAAGGCATTCCTAAGGGCCTTAGCGTCTATCGTGCTATTTGGGACGATGGCATCAACCTCGACCCCTTGACCAAGACCCTGGTCTGCCTAAACCCTATCTGGAAGCTTGGCCGGAACAACTTTGAGCGGGTGTGGGACGACCTGATCCGATTGCGCGGTGATCTGTGGTCTGAGCGCATCGAGAAGGAAAAGGTATTTTCAGACCGCTCAATTGCACTCATCCTGAGACGAGCCCCTTCGTCGTTGTCCTTTGCCAAGAGCGCGATTGAGTTTCTCAAACTGAATCTGGGAAAAGACGCCGTCCCTTTCCTGCCCGTCCAAATCCTGATCGACGCCGGCCCCTATCAAAAGGCCGAGAAGCTTTCACTGGAAGACCTCAAGGTTAGCCGTGAAGAATTCGAGCCGGGTGCCATCTACATCTCTGATGCGGCGTACCGGGCCATCAAGGTTGCGGGCAACGCTCCTGTCGTCCCTTTGTCTGAAAAGGAGTCAAAACAACCCTTTTACAAGCTGAACCTGAATGATCAAAGCAAGAGCGAAACACACCTCTTCCTCTACCAGGATGCCCTGGTCCAAGGGGATGAGTCCCCTTGTTTTTATTGCGGTGACAGGCGACATCCAACCTCTGGCTGCCCTTCCAAACAAGTTTCTGATTTAACCCATTACTTGAATAAGCTTGGATATCTGTCTGTCGATGCAATTAATAATCTATTCTTCAATTACCTAACCGGACGGACCTCCATCCGTGGACCGGTCCCCGACCCATCAAAGGGCAAGGACAAGGGGGCACAGCAATGGCCCTTTTACTGTTTCTATGAGCTCAAAATGGTCTTTCAATTGCGATTCTTACGCTCACTTTGGAATAACCAGGCGGAGAACTGGGGTAAGATCAAGGAGATGAAAGACGACAGTGACCGAGGCGGACTCGTATGGATTGGGCAAGATTGCATCCGCGTGTCGAACTTTGATCAGGCGGCCTCCATTCTGAAAGACAGCCTCAAGAACGACCCTCAGGATTACAAACCTTATTGCGCCTCGGGATTCCTGAGTGTTGAAAGGAACAACTTCCTCCAAGCCAAGACCTTCTTCAAAGAAGCCTTGGCGCATAGCAGGACCACGCCTCAAAGGATTTTTATCCTCTTTTTGCTCGCGCGGATTTTTGAGCTGAGCAACAACCTCATAAAGGCCAAGGAGCTTGTAAACAAGATAATCGCACTCCATCCTTATTGCTATGAAGCAATCTACCAGGACATCATTTACAAATTCAGACAAGGTAAGAATGCCGTCGCCTTGCAGCATCTCACGCGGCTGATCAAGAAGAACAGAGAGTATTTCGTACATGCCCTTATCGATCCCGAGCTAGCCGCTTATTCCGACATCATCCACCCTCAGCTCAACAACCTATTGACTGAGGCGCGTCAACGAGCCAAGGAGACGTCAAACATGGCCCAAGAGGAGCTGGAGAACTTAGAGCGGTTTCTGGGCAAAGATGACAAAGAAGCGGCTTCGGCGCGCGAGCTCTGGTCAAAGCGGGAGGAGATCTCCAAGGCCGATAGTTATTTCGGTTACCTGGATATCATCCATTACGGGAGCTCAGTGATCGACATCAGCTACAAGAGCCTGGAGGCCAGGAGAAGACGCTTATACAGACGTCTAAGTGAGCTCAAACGTCGGCTGGAAAGGTGTCAAGCCTATGCGGGGAGATACCACTATCCCTATCTGATTGCGAGTGTCCAACAGCAGTTGAAGCTGACCAAGGCAAGATTCGACAAGAACTGGGAGATCGTTGAGTCAAAGGCCAAGGACAAGTACAAGGAGGCTGCTCAGGAGGCTAAGGAGATAGCAGACGAGCTTGATCAAATATCCCTCAAACTCAAGAGACTGGACGTGACTCAAAAGGTGATGCTTTTTGCCACGCGCTTCTTTAAGAAGAGTGTCGTCTTCCAGTCCGTGAACGTCCTCATCGCCCTCCTGCTTTTCCCGCTCGTGGCCCACTATTTAAACTTTCTGGTGCCCCATTTTTACGTGACGCCTCAGAATATCTGGGTCTACCAGAAGTGGGTCCTTTTGGTGGGCGGCCTCTCGGGGCTGTTCCTGACCGTCCTTTCCACGACGCGAACGATGCCCGAAAAATGGAAAGCCGGGTTCTGATCGGGGACTATTCAAGCCGGCCCGTCGCCCCCTCATAACGCGACGAGAAGATCGCGGCGTTCCCCGAAAAGACATTACATTGGGTCAGGATATACTCAGCTAATTCTCTCCGTTTTTCCTCCGCGAGGCCGTTAAAGCTTGCCACGAAGAGATCCTCGTCTTCGATCCCCGACAGGATGGACCACATCGCGTCCGGCTCCATCTCAGGACTCAAACCCAGGCCCGGTGGCTCCCCCGCCCCGACGAATAATTCCTTGGCCTCCGCAAGCAACGCGTTAAGCCGGCTTATGATGCCCCGGGCCTCCTCCTCTAGATCCTGGTAGGAATGACAGGATTTGGTGACCGGACACCTGATTCGACGACTGCCGATCACGAGACGCAAGCCGATCCCCACCTTCAGATCTTTTCCCTGCTCTTCGTCCGCGTCGCGTATGATCTCAAAGACATCTTCTTCCATTTCGCCTCCAAGCGATTACATGCTCAAGAGAAAAGGCCCTTTTCGGACAGAGTCTGCCCTACTGTTGCATAAACAACACGCCGTAAAGTGTGAAAAGACAAGAATATCAATGCCCTCCTCCCCTTTTGACGTTAATTCTGGATATCACCAGCAGTTGATTCCAGCGAAATCCAAAAGGCGCCGTGTTGTTTACCCTTCGGGAAAGCCGATGATACTGCATCTTCTGCGTTGTCAAGGGCTTGCAGTAGGTGACTACGGCTGCACCCTTGACGCCTAAATCCGCAGCATCCTCGACTTTTGCAACGGTAGGATTTACGTAGCCGGGCCTTTCAGATACAGTGGCAAACCTGCGACCATGAAGATCACCCGGTCAGCGATGGCGGCAACCTTCTGGTTGAGTTCACCGGCGTGATCTCTAAACCGTCGCCCCATGGCCTTTTCCGGGACAACGCCGGTGCCGACCTCGTTTGACACGATGATAATGGCCTGTCTTCGGTTATCTAAGGCATTTATAAGCCGATCTTGATAGGCCCCCATCTGCGCCTCTCCCTTTTGTAGCATCACATTGGTCAGCCACAAAGTGAGGCAATCTATCAGAACGGCATCCAGATCTGAGATCTTGCTTTCCAAGGCCTCGGCAACCTCGAGCGGTTCTTCCAGGAGCTGCCACTCCACGCCACGCTGCAGCCGATGACGCTTTACCCTCTCCCTCATCTCTTCATCCCGGACCTCCGCCGTGGCCAGGAAAAGATAGGACCGATAGGACGATTCCGCATAGCGGAGGGCCCAGGTACTCTTCCCGCTTTTTGCTCCACCCAACACCAGGGCCAACTCCTTCTTTTCGTTTTTCACCATATCTATCACGTCAATATAGCGTATTCATTAAAATAGTTAAAAGCCTTAGTTTATGTATCACTTTTAGTTAGTCAATCGACACAAGAAAGGTCTCAGTCGTCAGCGCCGCCGCGTGGCGACCAGTTTGATCGACCAGGAAACTTCATGAACGTAGTACTCGAATTTGACATTCTGAGATTGTTCGATGTCTGTCGGCCGGTCATGGGGGCTCTTTTCAAAAACGAGAATTGAGTGCGTTGTCTCGGCATAAGGCGCTACCCGAGGCGGCCGGAGGGCCTCCGCGGAATAGGCCGGATTGACAGCCTTAGCCCATTCTACGAGTCTGCTCCGGCCGCCTTGCTTGCTAGCGTCTTCAGCGTTCGAGCAGGTAACGTTTCATTTCTTGAAAAGAGACCCTTATGGCCAGGGGATAAGGTATCACAGACCTCATTTCATGAAGTCTCATACGAGCTCAGGACCTTAGCGTACGGTTCTTGTTACAAAACACGGAAGAATATTGATTACAGAGTTTGGCGCCCTATTCTTCTCAACGGACATTGAGCGTCTTCCGGATCACAACTCCACGTGCGTGTTTTCTTGAGCGGCTTCGATCCTCACGGGGCTGTTATGCTGCCGCGCCATCTCCTGGCACACGCCTGTTATGGCAGTGACTTCCGGGTCCGTCCGGGAGGGATCGTGGTGAAAGAGGATGAGTCGTCTGACGTTGGACCGAAACGCAAGCTCGAGTGTGCCCTGGTAATCTGAATGGCCCCAGCCCCTCCGTTCGTGAATCTCTTGCGGCGTGTACTGGGCGTCGTGGATAAGGATATCCGCATCTTTGCAAAAGGCCGCGTACTCCTTGGGGGTACTCCCCACCCGGGCGTCGGACCGCAGTTCGTTATCGGTGACAAAGACCAAGCTCCTCTCTCCTTCCCGAAAGCGAAACCCGAATCCCCCCTGGGGGTGTTGGAGAGGAATACGGTCTATCACGGTGTCGTCGATCTCGAGCGGACCCTTGCTGAGACGGTCTAGGTAGCGTATCTCGGCCTTAAGCGCATCAAACTGAATGGGGAAAAGCCCATCAACCATGTTATTATCAAACATATGGCGCAGGCCCTTCATGCAGGTAGGAAAACCGTCGATCAAGATCCGGCTCGAGGGGTCATGAATCGGGGCAAAAAAAGGAAAACCGAGGATATGATCCCAATGAATATGCGTGATCAGGAGATGGATATCGATGCGTTTTTCCGTGGCGGTCAACTTCTCGCCCAAGGCTCGGATACCGGTACCCGCGTCGATGATGACCTTGGTTCCACTCTGGAGGTCGACCTCCAGACAAGTCGTATTTCCTCCGTGGAGGGTCGTGTCTCTCCCCGGTACCGCAATGGAGCCTCTGGTTCCCCAAAACGTGACTCTCATGATGGCATATCCTCGTTTTCGACCCTCGAGTTTCGCCACTTAGGCTACCGAAAAACGTGCATGGTTCTCCTTCTCAACAAGATGAACCTCATCACACTTGTCCTTGCACCGCACGCGTACACCTGGTGTCAAACGGGAAAAACACCCGTTCTGCAGTCAGCCACGGACGTTGCCGCTGATACTTACGTGATCCCAATTTCGCTGTCAATTCAAAAAAATAGATGCATTCTTTCAGCCATTCGTGGAAATTCTATCAGGTCTTTAGATTGAAGGCTGAAGGGATTTGGATCGCTTGAGCACCTTCGCGGCCCTTTCTCAATTCCATCGTTGGTTCTAACCTTGCGCCCAGCTTGACATGCCACCGTGGGTGGCTTATGAACTCCAAGAACCTGTGGAGGCTGTCGAAAACCCTCATCTGTCCCGATTCCATCGGGATTACCCCTATTCCTTGGGATTTCGGAAGCCTCGCAGCTGGACGTTTTCCATCAGCCTCTCCGGAGAAGGCTTCTCGATAGTCTGGGGAACGGCTAGCCTTGCGGGCCATCGCGGCTCAGGGACCATGATAGCGATCTAAAGCGATTCTATGGAACATGTGCGGAATCTGCGGAAAACTTGATACCAGCGGGGCGCCGGTCGGCGAGAGCGTACTGAGAGAGATGTGCCGGAGCTTCGCCTATCGTGGACCCGATGACGAAGGGGTCTACAGCGCACCACGCATAGGGCTCGGTCACCGACGACTGAGTATCATCGATCTCTCCCCGGCCGGACATCAACCCATGAGCAACGAGGATAACACGATCTGGCTCGTCTTCAACGGTGAGGTCTACAATTTTGAACGATTCAAAAAGGAGCTGCTTTCCAAAGGACACGTCTTTAGGAGCCAGACCGATTGCGAATCGATTGTCCACCTCTATGAAGAGGAGGGCATAGACTGCCTCAAACGTTTGAACGGGATGTTTGCCCTGGCCCTGTGGGATGAGGGCAAGCAGCGGTTATGGTTGGCAAGGGACCGCCTGGGGATCAAACCGCTGAACTACTATTGGGATGGACAACGTCTTGTCTTCGCCTCGGAGATCAAGGCAATCCTTTCTGATTCGGATGTACAGAGGGAGATAGATCCTGAGGCCCTCGACCTGTACCTCGCCCTAAACTACATCCCCGCCCCCCGGACTATCTTCCGCAGAATGCAGAAACTGCTACCGGGGCATTACCTCCTGGCAGCGGAAGGGGCCCTGAGGACCGAACCCTACTGGGATCTTCCTGTTCACGCGGGATCCTTGACTGACTATATGGGCGCCGCAGGCGACCATCAGGAATTCGAGGCCCGAACGCGCGATCTTTATACCCTCCTGGAGGGTTCCGTCAAACGGCGCCTCATCTCCGATGTGCCCCTGGGAGCCTTTCTAAGTGGTGGGATCGATTCGAGCATCATTGTGGCCCTTATGGCGAAACACTCGACCCGGCCGGTAAAGACATTCTCGATCGGCTTCCGCGACCTCCCCTCCTTTGACGAGACCGAATATGCGCGTGAGGTGGCCCTGTTCAACCGCACCGAACACCACGAGTTCAGGCTCGGATACCGGGATATCCTCGATGCGTTCCCAACGGTTCTGGAAAACGTGGATGAACCGTTTGCGGACTCCTCCGCGGTCCCCACCTACATCGTTTCCAGAGAGACTAAAAAGCACGTGACGGTGGCCCTATCGGGTGACGGCGGGGATGAGCTCTTTGCGGGCTACAGGATGTACCGCGGTGAGCACTGGTCCGATTACTATAAGAAGGTCCCACGGCTCATAAGGGAGCGTGTGATAGCCCCAATGGTCGAGAATCTGCCCGATGCCCGCGACAAACCGCGGGGCGAGGCGATCCGGAGGCTCAAGAAGTTCCTGCGCGGGGCCGGCCTCCCTTTTCCGGAGCGTTTCTGCAGCTGGCGTGAGGTATTTCCTTTTCCTTTGCGACAGCGACTCCTTAGGATGCCCCTGAACGAGAACCGCCATCTTGCCCAGGTTCGACAGCTCTTTGAGATTGAAAAACGCCGGTTCGAACGAGATGCCGTGAACCTGATGCTCTCGATGGACGTGAAAGGCCTGTTGCCGGGAGACATGCTGACAAAAGTCGATCGCATGAGCATGGTAAACGCCCTGGAAGTGCGGGTCCCCTTCCTCGACCACACCGTCGTGGAATATGCCTTTGGGCTTGAAGGCAATCTGAAGCTGCGAGGAAGCACCGGGAAATACATTCTGTTGGAGACGTTCAAGGACCTGTTACCTCCGGCCCTTCACGATCGACCGAAATGGGGTTTCGAGATGCCTATCGGCGCGTGGCTGAGGAGCGAATTGAAGTTTCTCATCGACGAGTATCTTTCGGGGAGCCTCCTCAAACAGCAGGATATCTTTGATCACGATGTGGTGGCGACGCTCGTCCAGGAGCATATGAGTGGTCGTCGGGACACCTCGTGGCCTTTGTGGAACCTGATCGTATTCCAGCACTGGCACAGGACTTGGATGTAGCTGTGCGAGGCGTCCCGGGAGTGACCTTGTACCAAAATCGCTTCTTCAGAACCCTCGTTCTGCTTTGGGGACTGTCTTCCTGCTGCGGCTGTCACCTCCCTTACATCGTTCATGTTGGTGCGGGCCAATTCCGAATGCTGCGTGGTGCAGTGCCGGTCGAGCAGGCCTTACACGATGGGAAGCTGAGCGCCGAACAAAAAGAGCGTCTGGCACTGGTCAATGATATCAAGGTATTCGGCGAAAACAGCCTCGGTTTGAGTAAGACCCGGAATTATCAAACCGCTTACCTAAGCGAGGCCCAGGCCCCGATCTACCTCGTCTCGGCCTCCCCTCGGGATCGTTTGAGCCGTGTCACCTGGTGGTTTCCCATCGTCGGCCGGATGCCTTACCTGGGCTTTTTTGACCTGGCCAAGGCCAAGGCCAAGAGAGAGGAGTTGGTCGAGAAGGATTTTGATGTCAACCTCGGCCGTGCGGCTGCCTACAGTACCCTGGGATGGTTTATGCAGCCGTTCACGCTTAACCTGAGCGTGGGATCCACCGTGGATCTCGTGGAGACGATCCTTCATGAAATGACCCACACGACGCTCTACGTGAAGGGCCAAGGGGAATTCAACGAGGGCCTTGCGGTCTTGGTCGGCAAGGTGGGAGCCTACCGCTTCCTGCGTAAAACATTGGGGCCAACCCACGTCTTCACGAGGGAGGCAGAAGACGCGATCCACGACGAACAGCTTTTCGCCGCCTACATCTCAAACCTCTTTCTAACACTTGAGCAGCTCTACGACTCCGACCTGATCTATGCGGAGAAGATGACGCGCCGGAAGGAGGCCTTTGATCACGCCCTGAAGGACTTTGCCTTGCTCAAAGATCGTCTCAAGACCGATCGTTTTGAGGCCTTCGGCAGCGGCGGTTTAAACAATGCCTATCTGATGTCCATCGGTCTTTATCATCGCCATTTCCATCTCTTCGAGGCCGTCCTTGAGCAGAAGAACAACTCGATCAGAAACACCATCTTCTTTTTTCAGGAGCTGGCGGCAGAAAGGGGCGACATCCTGCAACTGACCACCGAGTGGTTACAGGAACGCGACGAGGCTCGCTCCGTCAAGCTGCGGGAGAAGCAAAGAGACTCCCCGCCCAAATGACCGGGCTTTAGGAAGCACCCCATAGGGGTGCGCAGGGGGTCTCTCTCTTGCTTAACAAAATTCGAAGCACGAAACCCGAAATTTGAAACAATATCGAATAAGCAAAACACAAATGATCAAAACGTCTTGGCACAGCTTTCCGGTGCATAAGCACCATTCAGCTACGCTATTTCCGTCATTAGGACATTCGGGCTTTGGATTTGTTTCGGAGTCCGATATTCGAATTTAGGATTTGACGGTGTTACTGCTTTACCCGGCATAGCCACTGAAACGTGACCACGCCCTAGGACGTGGTTCTCGACAACGAAACAACGAAATAAGAAGCTGGGCATTCGAATCTTGAGTCAATGAGCGCAAAACGAAAAGTTACCCTCGCCGGTGCCGCGATCCTCCTATTCGTGCTTGCCGTCGGTGTTTCAGCCATCCTCTACATCTACCAGCACCCCCAGACGGTAAAGGCGCTGCTTGAAGAATCCTTTGAACGGACCACGGGCGCATCCTTGAGCATCGACAAACTCAAATACAGCCTGAGACCGCTCCGCGTTACGGCTGGAGGCATCATGGTTAGGCAGGGCGAGGCGCAGCACCGGCTCGAGGTCGAACTCGCAGCCGTGAACGCGGCCATGTCGCTTGAAGGCCCTTTCGGCCACCGGACCCTTGTCGTCGAAGACCTCACGATCGAGGGGCTCGCTTTCCGGCTCCCGGAAACGGCTGCGCTTCCCCAACCGGCCCGGGGCCCGCTGAGCCCCTCATGGTTGCGTGGCGCGGCGCGACGAGCCGTTGCCTACCTGCTTTTCGAGAAGATCGAACTCCGGGCGGTCCTGATGAGCGGCGGGGACATTCGAGGGCGGATGGGAACCTACGATGTCTATCTCCACGACCTTGTTGCACGACGCACGGCCGACGGGCTCCTCACCATCAGCGGCGGCCTGCGCAGCCGGTCGGAAGCGGCCGAGCGGAGCCTCACCGTTCGGAAGATTGAGGTCTCCACGGACAGGGCCATTTCCCTCGTCGACCCGCAGATAGGCTGCCGCGCGAGTATCGAGGAGGCCGCGTTCGAGAGCGCCGACCTCGATATGCACGGCCTGTCGGGTGCTGCTGAGGTCATCGTCAGGAAGGCCGCGCAAAGAGTCACCCTGCGGGACCTGCAGCTAAGGATCGAGGAGGCCGTCATCAAGCAGGGACCCAGGATGCAGCTCACGTCCTTAAAGCTCTCCTCGGACCAGGAGGCCCGCTTCAGCTGGTCCGATAACAGGATTGAGGCCCCGCATCTCCAATTGACCCTCGGCGAGGTATTGAGCTGTGATGTTCAGCTGGGCACCTCCTTGGCATCTCCCGTGAAGGTCCTTGTCACGTTGATCGAGGGCCGTCTCGCGCCCGAAAAGGCCTTATCCCTACTCCCCAAGGAGACCCGACAACAACTCGCGCCGCTGGGGCTTGGAGGGCCGGTGAAGCTTCGGGGGTGGATCGAGGGTCTGAGGGACCCGGATAGGTGGAATTGGCGCTGCGATCTCAAGGGACTCTTTGACCGTAATGCCGTTTGGCTTGCCAGGGAACCGATCCGACTGGACGGCATCGTCAGCGGCTTTGTTCAGGCAACGGGTACATGGCCTGACATCGCTCTCTCTTCCCGTTTGACGACGGATAATACGACACTCAAGGGTGTCGGTGTGGAACTGGACCCGTTTCGCACCCAGATCACCCTGAACGGCAAGCCGCCAGTCTTTGATATCGAAGAATTCAAGGCCAACCTGCCACGGGTGCGTGTCCCGACGGGGGAAAGGGAGATCCCGTTTGCGGACGTTCGACTTGATGCCCGGGATGGTCGCTTCGACGGCACCGCGAACACCCTGCGGGTACCGGGCATCCGGTTTCACTCCGCCTCTCTCACGAACCTGATCATCGCCCTGACGGCAACTCCTGAAGATGTCTCACTGGAACTGCGGGGCGAAAAGACGGCCCTGCTGGAATCGATCCGGGTCCTGAACCTCATGCCTTCCGGCTGGTCGTTCAGCGGAGATGATCGCCTTGAACTCACGATCAATGTGAAGAACAAAAACGATCTGACCTTTGCGTCGCGCCTGACCCTTGGAAAGATTGATTTTCAGAACGCCGATGGAAGCCGCATGGGGGCCAAGATCGACGCCCGGCTGGACGCTCAGGGCGGCTTTGGGCTCGAACAACGACAGCTCACCCTGCGCGCAAATCTTGAAACACGTCGTGGCGAGGTGCTCTACGATCGATTCTACCTGGATTTCGAGAAGACCCCGCTGGTTGCGGCCATGGAGGGTCGCCTCGATATCGGCGCGGGTTCAATCAGCCTGAACCGCGGCCAAGTCGGTTTGGAGAACGTCTTGCGGCTCGATGTCAGCGGGCGCATGACGCCCCGCAAGGGAGGCCGGGCATTCAGCCTCGCTATCGCGATCCCCGAGCCCCCCCTGCTCCCTATCTACAGTCGGTTCTTATTCGAACCGTTTCACATGGAGAGACCTTTACTCAACGGGATCGAGATCGGCGGAAACGTCTCCGCACAGGTCCACCTGGAAGGGAAGGACTCCTGGGAAGTCAAGGGTTCCTGTGGGTGGCACGCCGGCAACCTGGCGTTCACCGAACACGGGGCACGTTTCGGCGGGATCGAGCTCGACCTCCCCCTCTGGTACCGAAGCGGCGAGGCAGCCGGTCCAATAGAAAAACTCAAGGGGCGGCTCGCGATTGAGTCCCTGACCTTGCCCCTGCTCCCGCAACAGGCCCTCGACCTCATCCTGGAGGCCGGCCCCAACGACCTGTCGGTACCGGTCTCGTTAACCCTGGGAATCGAAGGGGGCCAACTTCGGGTCGGCCCGGTGACGGCAAAGAATCTTTACGGCCGAGGCCCCACCGTTGTGACGAGCCTGGACCTGAACATTAACGACCTCGATCCTCTTCTGAACAAAGTGTGGTCGAAACCGATTCGAGGCAACCTGCGCGGACGACTCGACCCGGTGCGTATCCAAAAGCGAACCCTATCGGGGAAAGGGACCCTCACGGCCAGCGTCTTCGGCGGCAAGATCTTCTTAACCGATATCGCGATCGCACGTCTTTTGGCACCCACTCAGCTCCTCAGCCTGACGGCCCGCTGGCAAGACCTGGACCTGGCAGCCCTGACACGCGGTACGTCGTTCGGGAAGATCGAAGGCGTACTCCAGGGCAGGGCCGATGCTGTAGAGATCGTTTCCGGGCAGCCGCAACGATTCGATCTCCTCCTGGAGACCGTCAAGACCGCCGGAGTACCGCAAAAAATCAGTGTCACGGCGGTCGATAATATCGCCCAGATCGGCGGAGGGGGGAGTCCTTTTATCGGAATGGCCGGGGTCCTCTCCAACTTTTTCAAAGAGTTCCCCTATGAAAAGATAGGGATACGTGCCTCGCTGGAGAATGACGTCTTCCGGATCAATGGGACAATCAAGGAAGGCGGCAAGGAGTACTTCGTGAAAAGGGGTAGCTTTTCAGGAGTAAATATTGTAAATCAAAACCCGGATAATCAGATAAGTTTCAAGGACATGTTGAAGCGAATCAAACGGGTGACCGCCGATGGGGC
>CAZAGT010000033.1:0-1160 GCA_964484515.1 uncultured Desulfobacteraceae bacterium
GATGAGGAGCAGGCGCTCGCTGGTCATCATCTTGCCGGAATCTTCGCTTGCCAGGACCTCTCGCATGTAGGATTCTACGATGCCGCGCATGATCTCGTCGATGTTGTTGACACGAAAGAAATAGGTCACGGGGTCGAGCGGACGGTACTGGACCACGAGGCTGAGATCCACCAGGTTTTCATCGCCCGTCATGGTGACGGATTCTATATTGAGCTTCTTGTAGCCTGGAACCTGATGGGTCGCCTCCCACAGCAACGCCGAAACGGCGTTCATCAGGGATGGATCCGCGCGAAACCCCACTTCGACCCGATACACGCGCCGGGCGTTCACCTTGCGGATCTTTTCAAAGGGCCACGGCAGGGCGAAGTGCAGACCGGGCTTCAGGTATTCGTCAACGATGGCCCCGAAGCGGAAACGCACACCGATCTCGTCTGCTTGGACCGTGGTGATGCCGCTTCGCAGATACATGATCAACAACAAGACGGCGACGGCCACACCGGTCCAGCGCAAAAAGCGACGGCTGGGCCGCAACCGGCTGAAGTCGATGTCCGGCAGTGAGATCTTGCGCCGGAAGCACTGCTCTGAGACAAAACCGACGGCCCAGGGCACAAACGCGGACAGGTTTTGCCAGACGCTCTTGGCATCGACACTCGATTTGCGAAAGAAGCTCACGAAGGAGGAGGCCAGGAGATTCAGGCCGGTGATGGCGATCATGACCGCAATCAGGACGGCCACGACGCGCTCGAGTCCGATGCCGATCCACTGCCCCATGATCGAAATCAACACGGCAATGGAGGTAAACATGTCCATCCGGCTGTGATAACCGTCGGCCACCAGGGCGGGAGAGTCGGTCTCGCGTCCGACCATCAGCTTGAACCGTGAGATGAAGTAGGCGATACCGACACAAACCGTGACGCCGACCACCGCCAGCCACATATTGGTGATCTGACCTACCCTGGCGACGATTACCTTTGAAACCACCTCGTAGGCCGTATAGAGGATCAGGAGCGATACGAAGTAGGCCACCAACGATTCGATCCAGTAACCGGGCAGCGGGCCTTCAGCCTTCGACTCGGAAGGCCCGGGCGCCGGTCCTGAGTCTGTAGTGGTATCGGCGGGTGGTCCTCCAGCGTTGGGACTGTTGCTTTTGCGCTCCTGGC
>CAZAGT010000033.1:1170-20710 GCA_964484515.1 uncultured Desulfobacteraceae bacterium
GGTGAGGACGGTGCATGAGACGACGAGGTCGGAAAAGCTGTGGTAGGCGTCGGCCAGGATGGCGACGCTGCCGGTGAGAAAGGCGAGGAAGCCTTTTAACGAGGTGAGGAAGATGTCCGTGCCGATGGAGAATAGGGACGTGCGTACTCGACGATCCATATCGATTTTCTCCTTCGTCTATGTTTTCTTAGGCTCTTTTGAAACCCCCTCTTTTTTCACGCGTTGACTTTTCAGGGCGATCTTTATTACTACTAATTTAGTAATAATCCTTGTTTAATCGCATACTTACACTAAATACTTGCCCCTTGAGGATCGTGTCAAGTCTTTTGTCAGAAGTTGCTTCCCGTTCATCCAGAAATACAATTTCGCCAGGTGAGAAGCGTCCAGATCAGAAATGAGGATTGTTTCGCAAGATCAAGGAAAATTCCGCGAGATAGCGTACTTGGATAGCCTTGAAGTTTCCCCAGGTGCGAAGGGCACGGATTTCCGGGTCAAATCGATTGATTCGTCGAGCTGCGTTGCAGTACCGGGGAGCAGGGAATAGCGGAGATTGCGGGAAAAGGCCTTTTTTGGGCTGGAAAGGATCTAGTGGGCGGTCCACCCGCCGTCAATGTGCAGAATGTGGCCGGTCACCATGTCGGAGGCCGGAGAGGCGAGATAGATGACGGCGCCGACGACGTCCTTGGGTTGGGCGGCCCGGTCGAAAAGGATGTTCTCGAAGATGTACTTCCTGAATTCCGTATCCTCGAACATGGGCTTCGTCATCGGGGTCTCGACAAAGGTGGGCGCAATCGCATTGACATTGATCTTGTGTTTGGCCCATTCGACCGCCAGGACGCGGGTGAGTTGGTTGACGGCGCCCTTACTGGAGCAATAGGCGGCGCGTTTGATCAGGCCGACACTGCCGGCCTGCGACGATACGTTGATGATCTTTCCGCGCTGCTGACGGATCATGACCTTGCCGACGGCCTGAGCGCAGAAGAAGAGTCCCTTCAGATTGATGTTCAGAACCCTATCCCAGGCTTCTTCCGTGACCTCCTCAGCCCACTGGGGGATATTGATTCCGGCATTGTTCACCAAAATATCGATACGACCAAAGCGCTGCACCGCTGCCGCCACCACGTTCTCGATGTCGGAGGTCAGGGTCATATCCGCCCGCTGCACCAAGGCCTCGCGACCCAATGACGCGGTCTCCGCGGCCACCTCCTCGAGCTCAGAAAGGGTCCGGCTGCAGATGACGAGATTTGCGCCATACCTAGCCAACGCTAGTGCGATGTGGCGCCCGAGACCTCGGCCGGCGCCGGTCACAAAGGCCACCTGTCCGGTCAGGTCGAATTCGGCTCCGGGTTTCGCTGCCAGCATCGTCTAAGCTCCCTGTAGGTGGTCCAATCCCAAGTCCGCTCGTTTTTCGGGGGTGGGGATCCCATCCTCACTCCAGCCGCGATATTCATAATAGTCGCCCAGCAATCGGCCGATGGGAGGCAGTTGGTTGGTCAAGCTCTTGTCCTTGCGGTTCAGGGTCAGGAACCGGGGCGGCAAGAAATCGTCCTTTCGGCTGACCCCTGCACGTGTGTTGTAGAGTCGTTTCAGATTGAAGACCCTCTCACCGGTCTTCATGAATTCGGCCAGGTCGATCTGTCGCCCGGTAATCGAGTTGGCCCAGTTGATGAGATTGGTGACGTTGACGGCCTTGCCGATCTGGGTAAATCGGCAAATGAGGAGTGTGTCCATCATGGACATGAGATCTTGCAGTTTGGCGGTGAACTCGGCCTTACCCTCTATCTGGTAGGCGTCCTGGGGCTCCGGAATACCGATTTCGGCCATGCTGAGCGCCAATTCATAGGGATGACTCCAGCTTGCGTTGTGACAAGCGCCCCGGGCCGCCGTAGCGTAGGAGAGGCCCTGGCTGAAGAAGCGGCGGGGATCATGGGCCGAAGGCTCAAGTCCCTTGACGTGGATAGCGAATTCCGAGGCATTCTTGCCCAGGTGTGCAGCCATGGCCTTGGAGCCCTCTCCCATGATTTCGCCGATACCTTCCCGTTTCCCCATCTTCTCCACCATAGCCACGAGGGCCTCAGCATTCCCCCAGGTCAGTTCGATGCCGTCGGTATCCCTCTTGGTGATCAGCCCCTTCTCATAGGCCTCCATGGCAAAGGCCACAACGGCGCCGGTCGAGATAGTGTCCAGGCCATAGCGGTTGCAGAGGTCATTGGCCTTGCAGATGGCCGGAAGATCGTCGATGAGGCATTCGCCGCCCAGGGTGCCGAGGCTCTCATATTCGGGACCTTCACAGTCAAGCGGCGCATAGGGTCCCTCTTTGAGCGTTACGTGGCGGCCGCAGGCGATGGGACAGAGGAGACAGGCCGTCCGACCGCTCAAGATCGTGTCGTGCATCGTGACGCCGCTGATCCGGCCGGCCCCCTCCCAACGGCTGCGTCTCCAGTTCTGGAGCGGGAAATTGCCGATCTTCTCGTAATTCTCGATCCCACCGGACGTGCCATACTTCCCAAAGGCCTCCGTCACCTTCTTCACGTGAGGCAGTACGTTGTTGACATCCTCACGGAGGATGTCGGGCCGGGCGAGGGGGATCTCCCTGGCCCCGTATGCGACGATCGCCTTGAGGTTTTTGGATCCCATCACGGCGCCGAGGCCGGTTCGTGCCGCGGCCCGCGCGATCGTACCCACGTGGGGGATGCTCGCCACGCGGGCCAGTCGCTCGCCAGCGGGTCCAATCACCGCGGCGGTGGCCCGTTTGGTGGTCTCGGACTTGAGCCAGGCGGCCGACTCGAAGGCGTCTCGGCCCCAGATAGGGCGCGCATCGCGTATCTCAGCGCCGTCCTCATAAATCCAGATATAGACCGGTTGGTCCGCCTTCCCTCGGATCACGATCCCGTCGTATCCGGTTTTCTTGAAGTGGACCCCCCAGGAACCACCTACGTTGGATTCTCCGAACAGACCTGTGAGAGGTGAACGTGCGACCACGTGATGACGGCTGGAGGATGGGACCCTGGTCCCGGTAAACGGGCCGGTAAAGGCCAACAAGACATTCTCAGGACCGAGAGGATCGGTTTCGGGGGTTGTTTCTTCGTAGAGGATCTTGGCCGCGGGCCCCACGCCGCCGACGTATTTTTCGATGAGGTCCGCATCCAGTTCCTGAACCACCGTCTTCCTTTCGGTCAGGTCGACCCGTACGATCTTACCTTGATAACCGAACATGATTACGCTCCTCTATTGTGAGCTTCTGAAAAATGTCCAACCGCTGCGTGTGCATCAGGATTACACTTGCCTACACCAAAGGAGCAAGGCGCAGGGCATGAGGAAAGATGATTTGAAAATCCCGATGTCCTGTTCCCTGGAGCCTCAAACCTCGGCTTATCCCCCCGTTGCCGGGAGGACGACCTCGACGGTGTCTTCGTCACCGATCCGGTCGGCGAGTTTGAGGTGCCGGCCGTTGCGGATAAAGATCACGTATGCCGAAAGCGCCGTGTCGTCAGCCGCTGCGGCATACCTCTCGAGGCCACTGAACCGGCGGGACAATCGATCGATCAATTCCCTGAGAGTGATAGGGTCTTCGAGTTTCAAATGACTCTCTTTGGCCGCCAACGCGGCGAACGGCCCGAAGAAACGAATGACCATGGCCCCAAGATCCTAGAAGGCATTCTCAAAGATATTTTCCGCGTCCGCGGCGGTCATATTGCGGGGGTTGTTGTTCATCAGCCGGGTGACCTTCATCGCTGCTTCCGCCAGGTTGGGAATGGCATCCCGCGGGATCTTGAGTTCGCTCAAGGACTGGGGCATATCCAGGTCCTTAACCAGGTTCTTGACGGCCTCGGGGGCGTAACGGGCCTGATCCAGTAATGAAAGGTGCTCGACCCTTTCTCCGAGGAAAAAGGTGATCTGGGCAAACTTGGGGATGTCGCCGAGGACATTGAACTCCATCACATGTGGGAGCAGTAGCCCATTGGCGATGCCGTGTGCGACGTCGAACTCTCCTCCGAGGGGATAGGCCAGGGCGTGCACGGCGGTGACCCCTGCATTGGCGAGGGCGATACCGGCGTAAAGGCTCCCCATGGACATATTGTAACGGGCCTCTACATTCGCACCCCTGGCAACGGCCGTTCGAAGGCTCTTGCCGATTAGCATAATCGCCTCTCTGGCATACATGTCGGTCAGGGTTGTGGCGTTGATGGACGTGTAGGCCTCAATAGCATGAGCGAGGGCGTCCATGCCGCTGAAGGAGGTGACCCGGGGAGGCATCGATACCGTCAGCAGGGGATCGACAATGGCGACCTGGGGGAGGATATAGGGACTGACGATCCCTTTCTTGAGCTTGGCCGCCGTATCGGCCAGGATGGCATTCGGAGTTACCTCGGCCCCGGTGCCGGCGGTCGTAGCGACCAGGAATGTGGGGATACCGGGCTTTTTAAGAAGATTGATGCCAAAATAGTCATGGACCGTGCCCGGATTCGTGCACATCATGGAGGCCACCGAGGCGATGTCCATCGAGCTCCCGCCGCCGACACCCACAATCAGGTCGTACCCGCCGCCCTTGGCCGTCTCGATACAGTCCTCGGCACAGGAGATATCCGGATCAGGCAGGACCTTATCCCAGATGTCGACGCCGATACCTTCCTTGGTTAAGAGTTCTTCGACTCTGCCCCCGATCCCGGAGTCCACGACGCCCTTGTCCGTAACCACCAGGGCCTTCTTGGTTCCCCGTGCCTCGGCCTCTTCACCGATTTTTTCTAGAACGCCATTGCCGGCCAGGATAAGGTCGGGAGACTTGAAAGAGATGATCTTGCTGTCCATGTCGAATCCTCCTCTCTAGAATCGCGAATCGGGTGTGGGCGGCCCCAAAAAGACCGGATCGGAATCCAAGGTTCAACGTTAAACCTTCTAGCAGGCGCTTTTGGGCGCTGTCAAGGACTATCGCGGTCGGGAAGGGTGAGCTATTCATACAACGGGGAGTCGTCTCACGTCGAATGTCAGTCTTGGAGACAGGTCCACCGAAATCGTGTCCGAGGGCTCTAGTACACTGCAAGAGCGCTGCTCATTCTGGGCCGCGAATCCTTTTTTTCTTGACAGCGGGGGAGGCATCCAAATAATAGTTAAACGGTATAGTTAGATGATTCTGAAAGGAGGTGATATAAGGCTCTTAATCGGTAAGAACCAGGAAGGAACAGGGTGATTTGAGAACGAAAAAACGTTCAGAACAAAGGAGCAAGACATGTCAAGAGGATCGACGAAATGGGTTGTAGCGTGTGTAGCCGTTTTGTTCACCCTAACCGTGGTCGGCATGGCGCAGGCGGAACCATGCACCAAGACCTTCGGTAAGCTTCCAGCCCCCCAATTCTCTCCGTACCTCGTAAGCTTAATCAAGACCGGCGCTGTTTACGATCTAGGCGTTGTAAGATCCTACGATATGCCCTTGTGGCCGGGGCACCCGCCGTTCAGGGTGCTGAACTATAAGTATCACGGCGAGGATATGGTTCTGGCGCCTGCTACCTACGCCAACGACCAGATCACGACCTGTATGCACGCCGGAACCCACATTGATGCCCTGAACCACATCGGTGAAGTGCAGGCCGACGGGTCGATCAAGCTCGCCACAGGAGTTCCTGGTGTTACTACGACCGCTGCTAAAGCGAAGGAGTGGTGGGGCATGAACGTGGGCGACGGGTCCGAGTTCCCTCCGATTATCCTGCGGGGCGTCCTGTTGGATATGCTCAATTACAAGGGCGGCGTGGACACCGGCGGGGAGATCACCGTGAAGCGGGGCTACGGCATTACGGCGGCAGATATCAAGGGCTGCATGAAGGCCCAGGGTGTTGATGTTAGGCCCGATGTGCCCACCGCCTTTCTGATTCGCACGGGTCAGATCAAATACTTCTTGAAAAAAGATGGTGCCAATTATGGCGGCGAGGTAGCCGGACCCAACCTGGAGGCGGAGAAGTACATGGCCTCCATCGGCGGCGTGGTCACGGGTTCCGACACGGTCTCCTATGAGCAGATGCTCGTCCTGCCGCACCCGGTCCACCGATGGATGATGTTCCATGGGATCTTCATGAACGAGGTCCTCAACCTGGAAGAGCTGGCCAAGGACAAGGTTTATGAAGGGATCTACATTGCGCTGCCGACCAAAATAAAGGGTTCGACCGGATCCCTGATTGATCCTATCTTCATCCACTAAACCCGGATTGGCGCTATATTCCCGACGCCTAAAGAAAGGCCTTCCGCCGAGAGGACGGAAGGCCTTTTGTCGTTTCTTCAAAAAAATCCAGCCGAGTTTGACATCCCGAAGATCGTTGTGGTCCTAGCCCTCCCGGAGTTCTGGTAGATCAGCGTAATGGTCCAGGGCCGCGGGATTCCGCAAGGCGTCCTTGTTCAGGACCGGCTGGCCGTGGATCACTTTTTTCACGGCCAGCTCGACCTTCTTCATGTTGAGCGTATAGGGGCCTCCGGGACGGCCACGATCTTGGCGGGCACGTGTCTGGGAGAGGCGTTGGCGCGAACGCTTGCCTTGAGCCTTTGCTTGAGGTCTTCGGTCAATTCGACCCCCTCGGCCAATTGAATAAAGAGGACGATCCGGACATCCCTCTTCCAATCCTGGCCCACCAGCAGGCTGTCCCCGATCTCTTCCATCTGCTCCACCGGACGATAGATCTCGGCGGCCCCGATCCTGACCCCGCCGGGATTCAGGGTAGTATCCGACCGCTCGTGGATGACGACACCCCCGCGATCGTTGATCTCAATGAAATCGCCGTGCCGCCAGACATTCGGGTGGACGTCAAAATAGGCGTCACGGTACTTTTTGCGTTCCGGATCATCCCAGAAATAGATCGGAATCGGCGGCGCCGGTGCGGTGCAGACCAGCTCTCGCTATCGGTTGATCACGGATCTACCCTCCTCATCATAGGCCTCGACCTTCATGCCGAGCCCCTTGCACTGCAACTCTTGTTCAACGTTAAACTTTCCTAAGAAGCGGGTTCAAAGGCTGTCAAGTACTATTGGGGTTCAAGGCCGCCACCTTTTGTCATTTTAGTGAACCTTGGTAGTTGATCGGAGGCAAGGGAAGATTCCGAAAAGCCTTAATGAGAAGGAGCATCTCTGAGACGAAGGAACTCGCTCGTGTTGGATCGGATCCCCCTTTTTTCCCCTTGACAGGAAGTAATAAATAGTAATAAATGTTGAACGTTACATCCATCATATACGGAAGGAGGTGATGAGGCCCGTATTCGGCAAGATTTCGGAAGGCATAGGGTGATTTGAAAGCGAAAGAATCTCAGGACAAAGGAGCAAGACATGTCAAAAACATCCATAAAATGGTTTGTGGCGTGTGTGGTCATTCTATTCACCCTAACCATGGTCGGCATGGCGCAAGCAGAGCCATGCAACAAGACCTTTGGCAAGCTTCCCTCTCCGAAATTCACCCCCTACCTCCTCAGCTTGATCAGGACGGGAAATGTCTATGATCTGGGTGTCGTGAGGAGCTCCGACATGCCCCTGTGGCCAGGCCACCCGCCCTTCAGGGTCCTCAAGTATAAGTGGCACGGTGAAGACCAGTTGTTATATCCGGCGACCTACACGAACGAGCTCCTGATGTGCTGCATGCATTCCGGGACCCACATGGACGCGCTGGATCATATTGGTGAAGTGCAGCCTAACGGGACCATCAAACTCGCAACCGAAACCCCGGGGGAATTTACGACCGCGGCTAAGGCCAACGAGTGGTATGGCGCTAACCGCGGTGACGGGAGGCACTTCCACCCCGTTATCTTGAGGGGAGTTTTCCTCGATATGCTCAAGTACAAGGGCGGCGAGGACACCGGCGGCGAGATCACCCTGAAGCGGGGTTACGGGATTACGGAGGCGGATATCAGAGGCTGCATGGTGGCCCAGGGGGTGGCGGTAAGACCCGAGATCCCAACCGCCTTTCTGATCCGCACGGGGCAGATCAAGTATTTTCTCAAGAACGATGCCGCGGGTTACGGCGGTGATGTGGCCGGTCCCAATGTGGAGGCCGAGAAGTACATGGCCTCGATCGGTGGTGTGGTCACCGGTTCCGACACGGTCTCATATGAACAGATGATCGTTCTGCCTCATCCCGTCCATCGGTGGATGATGTTCCATGGGATCTTCCATAACGAGGTCCTCAACCTCGAAGACCTGGCCAAGGATAGGGTTTACGAAGGGGTCTACATTGCTTGCCCCCTCACCATCGTAGGAACGACTGGTTCCATGATCAATCCCATTTTCGTTCATTAACCTGAAAAGAGAGAGACCTTTTTCCCAAACGGGCAGAAGGTCTCTCATTCTGGCTCTACTTCTGGAATAAGCTGGAGGTCCTTGAAAAACGGGATTCTCAAAGCACCGGGAACCACGTGGAAATAGGTAGAGGGGGCATACACTTCAACCCATCCTGTGGCACCCTTCCAGGCTAGAACGATCCAGATCGATCCATCCCGATTCGTCCGCACACCGGTCACTTGGCTTTCCATCAGATAACCAGCCGGTTGCCCGGGTTGAACGCGCAGCGAGGCGGTACTTTTGACGCTTTGCTTCGGCCGGGGATAGAGCGGGACCTCCTCGCGATAGGCCAGAGCGGCCCCGACCGGGATTTGACTGCCGCCTTCCACCCGCGCATATTCCTGGTCCATCACCTTGGCCTGAATGGAGACGTGTCCCGGCTGGGCCTCAGGGGCCATCGGGGTGACATATTGGTCGGCGCCTTTGCGGCCTCTCATCGTGATGAGGCCCGCAAGGAGCAGGAGGCCCGTTATGACCGCGGCGGCGAAGATGACGATGTCCTTCCTTTTCCAGAATGCCTCATCCTTTTTCATGGATAACCCCCTTGTATATCAGGATTCCCCATTATCGCGTCCCATTGACCCTCGACCACAAAGATCGCAACTCCAACTCCCGCTTTTTGGACTAATCCGACTGTAGCTCCGTCACGTTTGCGTAAAAGTCCAGGACGTGCGGATTTCGCAAGGCGTCCTTGTTCAGCACCGGCTGGTTGTGGATCACTTTCTTGACGGCGAGCTCCACCTTCTTCATATTCAACGTATAGGGGACCTCCGGGACGGCCACGATCTTGGCGGGCACGTGCCTGGGAGAGGCGTTGGCGCGAATGGTCGCCTTGAGCCTTTGCTTGAGGTCTTCTGTCAATTCGACCCCCTCGGCGAGTTGAACAAAGAGGATGATCCGAACGTCACCCTTCCAGTCCTGGCCCACGACCAGGCTGTCCGCGATCTCCTCCATCTGTTCCACCGGCCGATAGATCTCGGCGGTCCCGATCCTGACCCCGCCGGGATTTAAGGTGGCATCCGACCTCCCGTAAATGACGACGCCCCCGCGATCGTTGATCTCAATGAAATCCCCGTGCCGCCAGACATTCGGGTAGACGTCAAAATAGGCGTCATGGTACTTTTTGCCGTCCGGGTCATCCCAGAAATAGATCGGCATGGGGGGCGCGGGTGCGGTGCAGACCAATTCTCCCTGCCGGTTGACGACGGATCGACCATCTTCATCATAGGCCTCGACCTTCATGCCGAGCCCCTTGCATTGAAGCTCGCCGGCATAGACCGGCCCCATCGGGTTTCCGAGGGCAAAACAGCCGTTGATATCTGAACCGCCAGAGATAGAAGCCAGTTGGAGGTCCTGTTTGATCTCGCGATAAACATACTCAAATCCCTCAACCGAAAGGGGTGACCCGGTGGAGAGGATTGCCTTCAAGGGGGCAAGGTCGTAATCCTTGCCCGGCCTGGCCCCGGCGTTTTGTAAGGCACCGATGTACCCGGCGCTGGTGCCGAAGATCGTGATCTTCGTATCCTGGGCCAGCTTCCACAGGGCGCCCGGATCGGGATAGAAGGGAAACCCGTCATAGAGCACAAGGCTGGCTCCTACACCCAAGGAGGTCGTCAGCCAGTTCCACATCATCCAGCCGCAGGTCGTGAAGTAGTAGATCGTGTCTTCCCGTTTCAGGTCGGAATGCAGGATGAGTTCCTTGAGCTGGTTGATCAGGACGCCACCGGCACTCTGGACCATGCACTTGGGGAGCCCCGTGGTCCCCGAGGAGTACATGATGAAAAGGGGGTGCTCAAAGGGAAGTTGCTCAAAGGCGATCTCTTGGCTTGTATGCGGCGATTTGAAGTCCCGGTAGCGTACCCCATTGAGCACGCCGCTGATGTCTGGTTCTTCTACGGTGTAAGGGACCACGACGACCCTCTCGATGCTCGATAGCTCTCTGAGGATGTCGGCGATACGTTCGAGGGAATCGAATCGTTTGCCCTTGAAGATATATCCATCGGCCGTGAAAAGGACCTTCGGTTTGATCTGACCGAAGCGATCCAGCACCCCCTTGATACCGAAATCAGGTGAGCATGAGGACCAGATAGCGCCGATGCTCGCCGCGGCCAACATGGCAATGATCGTCTCCGGCATGTTCGGCATGAACCCGACGACGCGGTCGTTCGCCTCGACGCCCAACTCTCTTAACGCCGAGGCAATGCAGGCCACCTCGGTGTAGAGCTCCGCATAGGTCATTCGTCTGATCTCCTGTCCCTCGCCCTTGAAGATCAGTGCTACTCGATCATCCCGGTATCGAAGCAGATTCTCGGCATAATTGAGCCGTGCCCCCGAAAACCAACGGGCGCCCGGCATCTTGGTCACATCATCGATGACGTCATCGTAGGTTTGCGACGCCTTGATATCGGCGAACTCCCACATCGAGGCCCAAAAATAGGGTATCCGGTCGATCGACCACTGATGAAGGGGCGTGTATTCAGTGAAGTCGCGCTCGTATTTTTGGTTGATGAAGTTCATGAAGCGGTACATGTTCGTGTCTTTGACCCTCTGCTTCGAAGGTTGCCACAATAAACGACCCATGATCGTCTCCTTGTTGGAAATTCGATATTCTACTCTATGATCATCGCACGATTTGGCTTTCTTGGCGTTCGGGCGGATGGGCTCAGAGGGAGGGCACGTGTGGCCTGCGTTCAAAGGGAGCGTTGCATTGCTGCTCTGCATTTCGCCAAAATATTCAGGACTTCGAAGGGCTCCTCGATCAAGGGAAAAGTCGGCACCCCCCTTGGCTCCAGAAAGGCCTTGGCCGCCTCCATGTGCTTTTTTTCCCCACTGAACGTCACATAGATGGGTTTCTCCGGATATCTGCCGGCCAATTCCACGATGAAATCATAGGGTGGAACACCGGTATCGTCAGTCAGCATCAAGATCGGGACCACCGCATCAATATTGGGATCCTTGAGGACCGCCTCGATCCCTTCGCGATAGGCATATTCGACCCCATGGACCGCAGCACTGGCCCAGATGTCGACCGGGTTGCGCATGCGAATAAACGGTGGGCTGATTTCCTGGAGCCGGGCCCGGGTCGCCTCCTCGACACGGGGGACACTCAGATTCAAGGCCTTCTTGCAGTAGTCGGTCATACAGACGAGCATCGCCCCCGAGGGCGCCATGAAGCTCACGCGATTGCCCTGCGGCAGGGGCATGGAAGAAAGGGCCTTGGCGGCCAGGAACAGGTGCGAGTACTTCTCTATGCGAACGACGCCCGCCTGCTTCAGGGCGCCGTCGATGATGCGGTCATCCGAGGCCAGGGCGGCGGTATGGGCGACCGCGGCCTTGGCACCCTCGGCCGTGATGCCCCCTTTCAGCAGCATGATCGGTTTCTTAAGCGTCACCGTCTGCGCGATCTCGAAGAAGCGTTTCGGGCGCTTGAAACTCTCTAGGTAGACAAAGATGGCCTTTGTCGCGGGGTCGTCGGCATAGTACTCGAGGACATCGCATTCATCGAGGTCGACCTTGTTGCCCAGCCCCACGACCCGGGCAACACCGAAATTTTCGGCACTCTTGATATAGCGCATCGTGTGGGTGGCAAAGTTTCCGGTTTGGGCGATGTACGAAATCTGGCCTCGAGGGATCTTACCCAAAGGGAAGAAACTGGATGTGAAATTGTAGGGCGTGGATGTGTGGCCGGAGGTGTTGGGTCCGATCACGCGGACCCCGGTTTCTCGAATGGTGCGAACGAGGTCTTCCTGTAAGGTCTCCCCGTCCTCATCCACCTCGGCGAACCCGCCGGCGGCAAGCACAATGGCCGTAATCCCCCGTGCGGCGCATTCCCTGATGGTTCGGGCGTTGGCACTTGCGGGAAGGATGATGATCGCCTGGTCGACGCCGTCCGGCAGCTCCTCGATCGAGGTGTGAACCTTGATGCCGTGGATTTCGCCGCCCTTGGGGTTGACGAGATAGAGCTTGCCGCCGTACTCATTGGCCAGGATGTTGCGGATGACGTCGTTGCCGGGTTTGTGAGGTGTCGCCGAGGCGCCGACGACCACAACGCTTTTGGGTTCGAAGAATTTCTTCAGGTCGACACTCAACGCAGCCTCCTTCATCCCCAACGTATTCCCCTATGCCTCAAGCCTAAAGTCGCATCATTCTTGCGTCTCATTTCCCCCGACCAGAAGACGGATGATGCGTCGAAGAGTATCAGGGATCCACACCGTCACCGCATTTCGTATCTATTCCTTTTTGGGGTTCAGGAAGTCAGGGCGGAGGTATTCAGGATCGGGATAGGAGTAGAAGCCTTTGCAGCTCTTGACGCCCAGTTCGCCCTTCTCAATCTTGTCCTTCAACGCCCGGGGCGGGTGATCCTTAGGATCGCCCGATTCGTTGTAATAGACCATTTCGATGTCATAGACCACGTCCAAGCCCACATTATCCATGAGAGCGAAGGGCGGCGCCTCCTTTATCCCGGTGAAGACCATCCAGGCCCGGTCGATGTCGCGAAAATCGACGGTGCCGGCCGCCCACATGTGAAGCGTTTCGCGCTTGATTGCCCGCCAGACGCGGTTGAAGCAAAAGCCTACTTGTTCCTTTTTCACGGTGAGTGGAATGCACCCCAGCGAGCGGACGAAGTCGATTCCCGCATCCATGACGCCGGGCGACGTCCGGGATCCTCCCATGACATCGACGATATTCATGCCTTCGAGGGGGCGGTAGAAGTGAAGGTTGAGGCAGCGTTCAGGACGACCGCTGCTTTCCTCGATACGAGAGACTGGAAGCGAGGAACTGTTCGTGGCCAGGATCGCTCCCGTTGGCGACAACCGGCCAAGCTCCCTGAAGACCTTTCGCTTCAACTCCAGGTTCTCAGGGGCCGCTTCGATTACCAGGTCCGCGCGGGCGACCGTGGTCTCCAGCGCAGCAGACTGCGCGATACGTTCCGAACTGGTCTCCCACCGATCCCATGAAATAAAGGGCTCTTTCCCCTTGTTTCGGAGTGACAGTCGGAGATCCTCCAGGTTCTTGCTGAAGGCCTTGGGGTTGGTATCGAATGCGGTTACATCGTAGCCCGCATCGGCTGCCAAAACGGCGATTTGAGCACCCAAAGTTCCCGCACCGACGATAGCAACTTTCTTGATTTCAGGACGTTGAGTCATCGTCTTCCCTTGCGAACTTCCGCAGTCCAGATTGTCATACAGGCAAGGGCTCTATCGGTCTCCCAAAGCCGGTACATTCTCGTTCATTGCCCAGCGGCCCCGTGTTCACAACGAATGGAAAACCCTTCAGAACGCCGTGTCCTGCTTGCCCTTCAATCTCAAAGTCTCCCGGGCCTCCTGGGGTGAAGCCGGTTGGAGATCCAACTCTCTGAGAATACGGGTCATCTTTGCGACCATCTCGGCATTGCTCTTGGCCAATTGGCCTTTGCCGACGTACAGGTTATCCTCCATGCCGATCCGAACGTTACCGCCCATGACGGCACCCACGGTAGCCAGATTGTATTCATGGCGCCCCGCAGCAAGGACAGACCAGATGTAATCGTCACCGAAGAGCCTGTCGGCCGTCTCTTTCATAAACAGGAGGTTGGCGACCGAAGATTGAATCCCCCCCAGAATACCGAAGATGAGCTGAAGCCAGAAGGGAGGCTCAATCACGCCCCGATCGGCCCAATGAGCGGTATTGTAAAGGTGGCCGACGTCATAGCATTCCATCTCGGGCCGGGTTCCGCTGTCCTTCATGATTTCGAAGATGCGCTCCTGATCATAGAAGGTGTTTTTAAAGACGTTGTCCTTTGATCTTTCCAGATAGGGCTTTTCCCAATCGAATTTGTACTCCCTGATCCTCGTCATCATGGGATAGAGGGCGAAGTTCATGGATCCCATATTGATGGAGGCCAATTCAGGCCGAAACTTCTTGACCGCCATCATGCGCTCTTCAATGCTCATCGTGGGCGCCCCGCCGGTTGTAATACAGATGACGACATCGCTCTTGGCCTTGATCTCCTGGCCGAACTCCTTGAAGAGCTCCAGACCCACGGTCGGTTGGCCGGTCTCAGGATCCCGGGCATGCACATGGACCGTTGCCGCCCCCGCCTCGGCCGCCGCGATAGAGTCATTTGCGATTTGCTCCGGGGTGATGGGCAAATAGGGAGACAGACTGGGGACATGAATCGAACCGGTTATGGCACAGTTGATGATGACATGATTTCCCATCTACGCACTCCTCTTCTATACAGCCCCAAAACGATTCGCTTCCAGGGGAAAAGGCCGATTGGCGCGTAGCGCCCTGACTGCCGATCAGATCCCCAGCAGATTCCTCTTGCGCTCTTCGTCGGCCAAAAGTTCTTCGGTGGTGCCCTCGTAGACGGTCTGGCCGTCGTCCAGCACATATACCCGGGAGCATACCCGCAAGGCCAAGGCGGCATTCTGCTCGACAAGGACGGTCGTCATGCGGGTTTCCGCCAGTTCTTGGATGATCTTCATGACCTCCTTGACGATAATCGGTGCCAGCCCTTCAGACGGCTCATCAAGCAGGATCAGATCGGGGTTTCCCATCAGGGTGCGAGCGATGGAAAGCATTTGTTGCTCACCGCCGGAGAGGTTTTCGCCTTTGTGCCTTGTGAGTTCCGCCAGCTTCGGAAAATGGCTGTGCACTCGATCAAGATCCCACGCGTCGCCGCGATGGTCCCCCTTCTTCTTGGCGATTTCAAGGTTTTGCCGGACCGTCAGGGTCGGAAAGATTCGACGATTGTCTGGTACCCAGCCGATACCCAGGTTCGCAATCTCGTGGGTCGCCAAACCGGTAATATCCCGAGCCTTGAATGAGATCTTCCCCGTCCTTGGTGGGGTGAGGCCCAGGATGCTTCGCAACGTGGTGGTCTTGCCGGCCCCATTACGGCCCAATACGGCGACCGTCTCCCCTTCCATAACGCGCAGATACACATCGTGGAGGACATGGGCCTCGCCGTAATAAGCGTTGATCCGGTCTACATCCAACATAGGTTGCGGTTCTGACATCAGTCGATTCCTCCCAGGTAGGCCTCTTGGACGTCCTCGTTGGCCTTGATTTCGTCGGGCGGACCGTGTGCAATCATTTGGCCTTGATGTAAAACGATGATGCTGTCCGAGATGGTCAAGACCACGCTCATATCGTGCTCTATGACGACGACACTGAGATGATCCGAGATATCTTTGATGAATCTCTTGACCCGGTCCGTTTCGGAAGACGGCAGACCGGAGGTCGGCTCGTCCATCAAGAGCAGTTTGGGTTCTGAGGCCAGCGCGATGCCGATTTCCAGGATGCGCTTATCACCATAGGAGAGCTGTTTCGTCGGGACGTCCTTTACGTGGTCCAGTCCGATCTGCTTGAGGATTTCATCCGTTGCCGTGTTGATATCTTCGAACTTGGCGGTTGAACGCAAAAAGCGGTATCCCTTTCCTTTACGCGCCTGGACAGCCAAGCGAACATTTTCAAACGGTGAGATCTCATTGAAGATATTAAGGACCTGAAACGAGCGGGCGATGCCCAGATCGACGATCTTGTGAATGGGCCAACCGGTAATGTCCTCTCCTTGGAACAGGATTCTCCCTTTATCCGGTTTGTAATAGCCCGTCAGGATGTTAAACAAGGTCGTCTTGCCGGCCCCGTTAGGCCCTATAATAGACGTGATGGTCCCTTCTTGAACCTTCAAATTGATGTCCGCGTTGGCCATCAATCCGCCGAAGTGCTTCTCAACGCCGATTGCCTCAAGAATCGTCATGGCTCAGCCTTTCCCTTACGATGGCGCCGGTTGTTCGTTTGTGACCTGCGCCTGCGCCCCGGATCGCCCGATCCTCAGGTAGCCGAGGATTCCCTCAGGGAGGAACAGGATGATAAAGGCGATCAACATTCCGTAGAAGAGATACCAGTGTTCCGTAAACGATGAAAAGATGTCCCGCAGCGCAATGAAAATGAAGGCACCCAGGACGGGTCCGAAAAAGTTGGTCAGCCCGCCCCCGACAAGGACCATCATGACCACGTCTCCCGATCGGATCCACTGAATCGGGTTGGCAAAAGCGCCGTGCTGCAACATGGCATACAGGGATCCGGCCAGACCGCCGAAGGTTCCGGAGATAACGATGGCCGTCCATTTGTACAGCCAGGTGTTATACCCAAGATATTTGGCTCGAACCTCATTCTGTTTGATCGCGTAAAAGACGCTTCCCAGCGGTGAGTGCACCAGCTTCCACAGCAAAAGGAGGCTCGCCACGAGGATGAGGAAGACGAAATAGTAGTAGGGGACGATACCGTCAATTGGAATCTGGAGGATGCCGAACAGGTTCAGGGGATATCTCTCGATCCCCATCAGTCCGTTCTCACCACCCGTGACGGCGTCCCATTGGAAGGCGATGAAATAGAACATCTCGGTGAAGGCGATGGTCAACAGGGCGAAGTAGATGCCTCTCTTGCGCGCCAGGATAAGGCCCAGCAGGCCGGCAATGAGGGCGCAACCGGCCATGCTGCCGAATATGGCAAACCAGGTTCCGGTGGTGATGTTCTTTTGGATCAATCCGCAAAGGTAGGCCCCCGTGCCAAAAAAGAGGCCGTGACCGAAGGAGGGGAGGCCGGTGTAGCCGAGCAGGACGTTGAACCCAACGGCGAAGATGGCCCATATCATGACTTCGATTGCCAGAGACATGAATCCCAAGTGCACAAGAACCTTTGGAGCAATGTAGAAAGAGAAGAAGATCATCAAGAGGAAGATGAAGATGATCGACATGGGATGACGCGCATACTGAGAGTACGGCATAGCTTCAATCCTTATCCATTGGTATCACGTTAATTCGTTAAGGCAACGCAACCGAATCACGCCTCAATGAGTCTCAAGAAACCGCTATTGCTCAAGCAACGACTTCTCACCCATGATGCCACGGGGCCGCACCACCAGGACGATGGCCATGATGACGTACATCGTCAGCTCCGACATCCTCGGCCAGACCATCACACTCAAGCTTTTCGACAGCCCGACGATGAGCCCGCCAAACACCGCACCCCAGAAACTACCGATGCCTCCGATCACGACAACCACGAATGATGGCATCAGTGCCTCCGTCCCCATGGTTGGCTTCAGGCTCCACATGGGCCCGGCGATGACCCCGGCTATGCCGGCGAGGGCCGCCCCGAGGCCAAACACAAGTGTCCTTAGCCGCCGCAGGTTCTTGCCGAGGGCCATGACCATTTCGCTGTCCGAAACCCCGGCCTTGATGATCGCGCCGTAGGAGGTCTTTTCCAGGAAGAGCCAGACGAGGCCGAGCAGGACCACAGAGAGTACGGCCAAAAACAACCGGTACTTGGAATACCAGATGAAGCCCAGGTTGATCGGTCCGGCTACAAACTTGGGGGCCGCCATGGAGTAGCCGACCTTACCCCAGATGATGCGGATACACTCTTCGATGGCCATGGCCAGGCCAAAGGTCATGAGAAGGCCGAACAACGGATCTTTTCCGTAGACCCGCCGCACGGCGGTCCATTCGATCAAGAGACCCAAGATCCCGACGATCAGAGGGCCGATGATGAGGGAGGGCCAGTAGCCGATGTATTTTTGGAGGGTAAGCGCAAAGTAGGCCCCGAGCGCAAACAGCGCGCCATGGGTGAAATTGATGACCTCCATGACGCCTAGGATCATCATGAAGCCTAAAGCCATGACACCGAAGAGGAGACCCAAGACCAGACCATTGAACACCTGTGAGTATAGCTCTACCATCACGCGACCCCTTCAATTGCGCTCGATACGGGAGTTCTTATGTCATGTTGTTAAACCCTCTGCCTCAGAGGTGCCTTATCGATACGGCTCCAGTTCACAGGGGTTTTCCTCGCGACTCCTAACAATGTCCTCTCCTCTCATGACACCAAAGACCTCGTAGAAGTCATTACGGTCCTTCTGCAAGGCTGCGCCGGTCTTCATCCGCGCAATGTAGACCTCCTGGACGAATTGGTGATCCCAGGGCCGGATATGAGTGGGGCTGTTTTTCATATTGTCCGTGAAGGTGTGCCCCTCAAGCGCCTTCACGACCGGCGTCGTTTCCAGACTGTTGGCGCGAATGGCGGCCCGCAGCAGTTCGCGGGCACCGATGTAGCCTTGGTAGGTGTTGTTTTCCGGGACGGGGAAACCGCCCTCCGGCCAGCGGCGTTGGTATTTGGCGACGAATTCCTTGACGCCCGGCGCATCGAGTTTGTGATACCACTCGATGGCGAAGATGCCGAGCGCTTTTTCAGGACCGACCGCGTAAACATCGCCGTAGTCCATCAGGCTGAATCCGAATTTGAATTCTTTGTCCATCCCGAACTCCATGATCTGCTCGAACATGGCGGAGCGGTCCACGCCGCCAATGGTACACATGATGATGTCGGGTTTGGTTCGCAGGTTCTTGATCTTGATGAGGTAGGAGCTGAAGTCTCGAGTCCCCATAGGGATGAGGGCCTCACCGAGATCCTGCCCGCCTTCGCGTTTGAGGATCTCCCGGAAGGACTTGGTTCCGGACCGCCCCCAGGTGTAATCGTGCGTGATGAAATACCACTTCTTACCGATGTTTCTTGCGATCCAGGGGCCAACCGCATACACCAGCATGTGATTGTTGGGGCCGACCCGGAAATTGGTGCGATGACAATGGATGCCGGTGCATTCATCGGAGTTGGTGTTGGTGTTGAAGTAAACGATGTTGGCCCGCTGCGCGACCTCGGAAACCGCAATGGCGACCGAGGATGAAACGCCGCCGAGCATGAAATGGACGTCGTCGCGTTCGATCAGCTTTTTCGCCTTCCGCGCGCCGGCGGCCGGATCCGTCTCGGTGTCTTCGATGATCATCCGTACCTTCTTGCCGAGGACACCTCCATTGGCATTGATTTCCTCGACCGCCATGGTGATGCCGCGCCGCTCGGCGGCGCCTAAATCCGCATAGTTTCCGCTGGCCGGGCTGATCACGCCGAGGCGAACCTCGTCGTCAGCAGCCAATCCCGCAACAGGGATAACCAACAGGACGCCCAAAATCACCGTTCCCAAACAAATGCCTTTAATAGCTCTTTTCATGACGACTACCTCCTATGTGTCTGTGTATCTTAGGTCTTTGAGAAAGCTCAACGAGAAACGCGTTTTCGAGGTATCATTTAGATTCTTAGGACAACTCGGCGAGAATCACGCTTCCATGAATTCTAAGAGGTATCTGTATCCCCGAGCACGACCAGGGCGTCGACCCCGATCGGCTTGCTC
>CAZAGT010000033.1:20720-22825 GCA_964484515.1 uncultured Desulfobacteraceae bacterium
CATTGAACGATAAGGGGATTGACATCGACTTCCTGGATTTCAGCATGCTCGAGACCGAGACGGCCCAAACCGACAAGACTCTCACTGAGGATGTCGAGATCAACCGGCTCGAGGCCGCGGATGCCCTCAAGGATCTTGTATCCCCGGATGTCATGCATCATGGATAGGGCATCTCCTTTATCGATCGGTGCGACCCGGAATGAGACGTCGTGTAGGATCTCCGTGAAAATGCCCCCTAAACCGAACATGACGCAGGGTCCGAACTGCTGATCGTGCTTCATGCCGATGACGAGCTCACGTGGGCCTTTGATCATCTGCTGGATCAGGAATTCCGGCGCTAATCCCTCGGACAACCGCTGCAACGCTTGAAAGGCTTCCGTCAACTCGGTCTCATTGCGTAGATCGACTTTGATCAACCCCATCTCCGTCTTGTGTGTCACTCCGGATGAACAGGCCTTTATGACCACCGGATACCCAATTTCGGAAGCCGCATCCTTGGCTTTCCCGAGATCCTGGACAAGGACCTCGCGGACAATCGGGACGCCGTACTGAGAAAGGAGCTGTTTGCTTTCAAACTCGGAGAGGGTCTTCTGGCCGCGGTTTTTTGCTGCGGCAATGATTTCGTCAACGGTGTTCATAGCGTTACGCTTGGACTCCTTTCCCTTTGCCGTGGCTACTCCTCTTTAGCGTTTTGAGAGTAACTTGGTCAAGCGCCTCTTTGGCCTCCCCGCAATTGGAATGGTAACCGCACGATCTGCGGATGACCAAAAGGGGATCTAAAATGATCTTCTTGACCATCCGATCGGATTCGCCTCGGATTTTGTCGATGAGATGGTCGACGGCCAAACGTCCGATCGTGTTCTTCAGGTGGGCGACAGTGGTCAGATCGATACCCGGAAGGCCGGCCATTTCGATGTCGTCAAAGCCCACCAGGGCCATGTCGGTGGGCACCTTCAGTCCCTGTTCGGCCAGCGCGTCGAGGACGCCGATGGCCATGCAGTCATTGCCAGCAAAAATGGCTGTAGGCCTTTTTTTCAATCGGAGGAGTTTTTGGGTGAGCGTATACCCGGATTCGCGGTAGAAGTCACCGAACAGGATGAGATCGCGGTCGGCCTCGATCCCATGGGCGTCAAAGCCGCTCATGGCACCTACAAAGCGATCGTATCCGGTCGAGGTGTCCCGCGGCCCTAATAACAGCGCGATGCGCTTGTGCCCCAGCTTCACGAGGTGATCGATGACGATGACTGCGCCACGCTGGTTATCGAGGCCGAAGAAATCCACGGACGGGTCCGTGGGTCTCTGCTCGACCGTGCGCCAGGCCAGGACAAAGAGCACGCCTTCCGCCTTTAATTCGTAAATCAGGGGATCGTGCCGCAAGGTGGAACAAATGATGAGCCCGTCCACGCCCCGGTCCAATAGGTTTTGGACGACTCGCCGCTCAGCATCGAGGCCGCCTTTGGCCACGGACGTGGCAATGACTCCATAGTTCTTCTTCATCGCCTGGTCGATAATCTCGTGTGTGATTTCAGCATAGAAGGGATTTTGAAGTGACGTGATGACCAGACCCAGGTTGAGGCTCTCTTTGCCTACGAGGGAGCGGGCAAAGATGTTGGGTTTGTATCTTAATCGTTTGGCGATCCCAAGGACCTGGTTTCGAGTGGCAGGACTGACCCGTGGTGTTTCTCGATCGCGAAGGACGAGGGAAACCGTAGCTGGCGAAACGTTTGCTTCCCGAGCAATATCCTTAATTGTAGGCTTTTTGCCCTTACTTCGGCCTTTCATCACGACGGCCTACCGGATCCTCTATACCGTTCGTACTGTTTGCGGCGCTGGCCCTTAAGCCCGAGTTCGATAAGGAATCTGGTAGTTGAACGTTCAACTTTTGTCAAGCGAAAATCTGTCCGTTCAGCGCGCCTCCATGATGGCCTTCCTTATGGCATTTCCCATGTCGGATGTGCCGTGGTTGCCGCCCATATCCCGGGTCTTCGCGTTGCCCTCCGAAAGGGTTTTTTCGATCCCTCGTTCTATGTCATGCGCCGCTTCCGTCTCCTCCAAGTGCTCGAGCATCATGCGGATAGATTCGATCGCCGCGACCGGGTTGACGA
>CAZAGT010000033.1:22835-23794 GCA_964484515.1 uncultured Desulfobacteraceae bacterium
AGGTTCTTGCCGGCGTACTTTGGGGCCGACCCGTGGATCGGTTCGAACATGGATGGGTACATCCGCTCCGGGTTGAGGTTGGCAGAGGCCGCAAACCCCATTCCTCCTTGAAGCATCGCACCCAAATCCGTAATGATATCGCCGAAAAGGTTGGATGCGACGACGACATCGAAGTACTGAGGATCCTTGACGAACCACATCGTCAGTGCGTCCACGAGGGCCATGTCGGTCTTGATATCCGGGTAATCCTTGGCCACGTCGGCATAAACGGAGTCCCAAAAGACCATCGAGTAGTTGAGGGCATTCGATTTGGTGCAGTTCGTCACCATGCCGTAAGGGGCCTGCCGGCTGAGCTTTTTCCTCCTCCGGGCAAGCTCGAAGGCATAACGGATCACCCTCTCACAGCCCTTGCGCGTAAAGACGCCCGTCTGCAGGGCAAAGGCCTCCGGTGTGCCGAGCTTGAAGAAGCCTCCGAGCGCTGAATACTCCCCCTCCGTGTTTTCCCTGATGACGGCGAGGTCGACGGTCTCAGGGTTGGCGGTGCGGATCGGTGTCTCCACCCCGGGATAAAGCTTGATCGGGCGCAAGTTGATATATTGATCAAATCCCTTGCGAATCTGGAGCAAAAGCGTCAGGGATATGTGGTCCGGGACCTTGTCGGCGTCTCCGATACACCCGAGGACAACGGCATCGAAATCCTTGAGGGTATCGAGCGCGTCATCAGGCATCATGCGGCCGTGCTTTAGATAGTAGTCGCAACCCCAGGGAAAATACTCGGTCCGGACGTCAAACCCATATTTGTCGGCGACGGCGTCGAGGATCTTGATGCCTTCCCGAGTCACCTCGTCTCCAACCCCGTCACCCGGAACGACGGCGATACTGTAAGCTTTCATGGTCTACTCATGCCCCTTTACTCTATGGAACGGCTCCACGGATCGTCGTCGGGATCTACTCTTGCT
>CAZAGT010000034.1:0-23361 GCA_964484515.1 uncultured Desulfobacteraceae bacterium
ACCCTAAGCTGATCCCAGATAAGCGATTTGGGGAAATTGCTCGCGTCCTGAGAACCAAAAGAATCAACGAGGAGACTAAATCGCTTTTGCAGGACGCAGCCTGCAGGTTCTTGATGTTGAATAAAAGCCTCCATGAAAAGCCCCGCCACTCACAGATAAAGGCTGCCCTAGAGGATGTTCGCCACAAAGCGAAAGCTTATGCAATTTGTCTTGAGCAATTAGATAGCGTCAGCCGTGAAATGTTGTTTATGGAAAGTGAAATTCCCTATGAACCTGATCTCGATATTCATGATGACAAAGACGACGAAGAGATTCGAGAAAACCAGGAAGAGGCTATCAACGAAGAGAACATCGGCCCCATCCTTCAGGAAGACGACAGGAGCTTTTTTGACATAGCTGAAGGGGCCAGGCACGATGCTATGAAGATTTACAGGGCCGCTTGCAGGGCATCGGAACAGTTAAAGACGGACAGAGGCGGCCGCCCAACGACGAGGACGGCCCTAAGAGATTTCATCTTTCGCCTAAAAGATATTTACGAAAAAGCTACGGGTTCCCAAAAACCTGTTTCATACTGTGATGTTGCTGATGGTATCTATAAAGGGGCTTTTTACGATTTTGTGGAGGCATGCCTCATCGCTCTTGCTGCTGACCCGGACGAAAACCCTGAGGAACACTTCGATAGTAACAGCGCCCTGGGCCAACAGATAAAGGCCGTTCTTAAATCCTAGATTCCTCATCCATTTCATTCCTCCCCTCCGGTAAAAACCTACCCCAAAAACACCTAGGTTATCACCTTTTGACGGGAAATATGGGGGCTGTATCCTAAAGGTCAAGCTACGGGCTTGGCCTTTTTTCGCTTTTTTTCTCAAAAAATATTTTTGGAGGACGCCTTGAGAACGCTACCCAATATTCAATTGAAAATAGCGCTGATGAAAAAAAACCTAACGCAACGAGACCTGTCTTTCGCCACGCGCATAGACGAGGCGCGGATATCGAAGATCATCCGCGGTTATGAACGGCCCTCGGAAGACATTAAATCGGCAATCTCTGCTTTCCTGGGTATGGAATCTGACGACTTGTTTCCTGATTAGCGTAAGAGGGAAGGATCAGTTCAATGAGAATAGAAATTATGGGGAAAGACGGGCCAAAGGTTTTGGATCTTAACCGCCGAAAAGCGATTCGCGAACGATGCCTTAACTGTAGCTGTTGGGTTCCGAGCAAGGTGGCTAACTGCACCTTTGACGATTGCCCATTATGGCATTTCCGAAGTGGCAGAGGGAAGCAGAGGTCTAGACAAAGAGCATTGGCGATTCGGAAATATTGCCTGTGGTGTATGGGGGGGCAGTCGTCCGAAATCCGCAAATGTGTGTCTGCCAACTGCGCACTTTTTCCATATCGACTGAGAGAACTCGACCGTAGCGCAGAAATCAGTTCTGTGACTAGTTCTGCTCATATAGAACCCGTTTCCAAAGCCAAAGTGAGCGGCGAAGACGGACGGACGTGCACGCATGGCAAGCAACAACTTTTACCTTGGTAGAGATACTGCCAAATCTACGGTATTCCGGTCACTCGGCAAGGTAGCGATTCTTGTTCACCTCGACTTTCTTATGAAATGCAAGGTGCAAAAGGTAAAGGACAAGCCTGGCAGGAAAGCCGATTGGATAATCTTGAACAACGGGGAGATTGAATACACCTATAGCGAGGCGGAAAGGAACGGCATTAGCCGACCGCGCTTCAAGAAAGCTCTGAAGGAGTTAGTCGAAAAAGGGTTTATCGACATTTCTCATTCAGGGATGGGCGGGCCTAAAGGGGATAAGAGCAAATACGCAATCAGCAAAAGGTGGAGAAAGTGGGGAACCGATGAATTTGAGAAGGCCACGATGCCCAAGGATACCCGAAAAGGAAGAGGATTTAGCGTCGTGTGGTCAGATCCAAAAAAGCGCCAGGCTTTGCTCAACAAGAGGAAAAGAAACAATTTTCGGTAACGGTTCGGTTACTCCACTCGGTAATGAAAACGTTACTCCATTGAAGGCGCCAGCAGAGAATGGAGTAACAAAAGCAATACTCCACTAAGAAGACGCCTGTGGTTAAGCCTATAATTATATTTGCGAAAAACGTGCTACCGGTCCCCACTAATGGAGTAACGAAACCATTACTATTCTATAGTCTACCATATTCTTGGTGTTAGCCGAGGGATTGACACCCCTGACGCGACGACCGGTAAGAATCCGCTACCAACAGACGATGTTGACACCCCGAACAAACATGACCTATCCTCGCCCGAAAAAACAGGGAGGGGGTGAGTTGACAATGATTGGCGGGGTTTATTCAAGTGAACGTTGTCCGGCCTGCGGCAATAGCTTTAGGGACGATGGAAAGAAAGGCCTATTCTGTCCCGAGCATCCACAATATCAGGCAACCAAGTTTTTTGTACGCTTCAAGGGGGGCATCTTCAAGCGATTCAATAATTACGAATCTGCGAACCGTTTTCTTATCGGACTTCGATTTCGTTTAGACGAGGATTCTTTTGATCCTAGAGACTATCGAAAAGAGAAGCCACTCGGGTTTCTCAACCTTACTATGCAATGGCTGGAAATCAAAAGAAACGAGGTTAAGGCGTCATCGTTCAACAAGATACAAAACCATATCAGCAGGGCGGTCGCTGAGTGGGGCCAGAGGAACATAAAGGACATCGGTTACGCTGAGATCGAGGATTTCATTCAGAAACAAAAGCTTAAAGCGAAAAACCAACCTGTGTCGTCAAAGACGAAGGCGAACATCAAAAGTACTCTCCATAGCTTCTGGGTCTGGTTGCTCAAGAGACGCATTTTGACATTGGCTAAGATGCCGGAGTTCCCAGAGGTCGATTTTGAGCTCTCATGGCGTCAGGTGATTGATAAGCAGACCCAGCAATCCATTATCGGGGAGGTCTACAAGATCTCCCACAAAATCAACATCAAGATCTGGCTGGGTATCAAATGGCTGGCCACCTACATTGCCATCAGGCCAGGAGAGCTAATGAACATCAAGGAAGGTGATTTTGACCTCAATCTGGGCGTCGTTGTCATCCGGCAGTCAAAGGAAAAGAAGGCCAAGACGATTCCCTTGTTGCCGGAAGATCTTGACCTGTTGCGGCAACTCCCAAGGGGACTGCCCGACCTCTACTTTTTCCGTCACGTCTCCGGGACGAGTGGCGCTAAGGCGGGGCAACGATTCGGAGACAAATATCTCTATAAGTGGTGGAAACGGGCCTGTGAAAACCTGGGGATCGAGGGCGTGGATCTCTACGGAGGGACTCGGCACAGCTCAGCGAGGGCCTTGAGGGAGTTCCGAAGCCCAGAGGAGATCAAGAGGGCGACCATGCATAGTACGAACAAGGCCTTCGAGCGCTATTTTCAGATAGAGCTGGAAGACGTGCGGGAGATCTATGGCGATGCACGTGCGGCTGCACCAAAATTGCACCACGGTGCCGAGCAAAAAGAAAAGGACAACATATTGAAATTAATAGAATAAGATGGTGGAGGCGGGGGGAGTCGAACCCCCGTCCGGAAGCATTCAGCTCAAGCATCTACATGCTTAGACTACCGATAAAATGTTCGCCTTCGAGCTTGCACGGCAGCCTGGGCATCACTCAAGGCTATCCTGTTAAGATTTCGCCCCTTTTGTGAGCAGGAATCACGAAGGGACTATCCCTCTAGTCGACGCCCATTCCAATCTCGAGGGATCAGATTTGGATGGACGTGGCTGCTCTAGGCAGCCATTGCATACGCATAGTCGTCTGCGTTTGTTTTATTGCCCGCCGTATTTACGAGGTGACAGACATCCTCGGCATGCAACTTAAGCCTCTATTACCCCCGTCGAACCCGTTTCGCCCCCTTAATGAAGGGATGGATGGAATGGATGAGGACCTTAAGAGCCCTCGTGACTAATATATTATAAGGACATCCCCTTCGGGAGTCAATCACCGTACTTTTTTCTGGCCTGTTCCATTTCGCGCTTCTGGTCCTTCTCCCTGATGGCGTGTCGCTTGTCCACTTTCCGTTTTCCCTTGGCCAGGGCAAGCTCGACCTTGACACGTCCGCGCCGGAAATAGACCTTCAAGGGCACCATCGAATACCCCTTCTCCTCAGTCTTGCCGATCAGGCGCTTGATCTCATACCTATTGAGGAGGAGCTTCCGGGTCCGGGTGGGATCCAGATTCACGTGATGCGCATAGGGGTAGGGGGTGATATGCATATTGTAGAGAAAGACCTCGCCCCCCTTTACCCGGGCATAGCTATCCACCAGGTTGGCGCGACCCTCCCTGAGGGACTTGACCTCCGGCCCGATTAGCACCATGCCGGCTTCATAGACCTCGTCGATGAAATAGTCAAAGGCCGCTTTCTTGTTTTGGCAGACGATCTTCTTTTCCATACGTCCAACAGGCTAGGTTCGTTGGCAGCTCATGACGAGAACGCAAGCTGACTCTTCTCAATGATTCTCACCCTTACAAAGGGCAAAAAGGGCATTTCGTGTGTCTGATTCTATCTGAAGAAACATGGAATATCGAATTCGAACATCGAACCGCAGAATTACGAGTTGTTCACTCACTTCGATATTCGACATTCCTCGTTCAACATTTTGCGGTTCAAAAATTTCTATTGGACATGCACGACAATCTATTGGCTGACTTGCCCGTAAAAGCCCTTTTTTTCCATATCCCCTAACAGCGGTATCATCCGATCCGTGATAAACTCGCGCACGCGCTGGGCGGTCTCGAGCTGCATGATCGTCCCCAGGTCGGCCTGCGCCTCTTTCATCGAAATGGAGCGGACGATCTTCTTGACGACCGGGATGACTCCCGCATTCATACTGAGCTCATCAATTCCAAGCCCTAGGAGGATAAAGCTGAAGAGGGGATCGCCCGCCATCTCGCCACATAGGGATACAGAGATCTCGGCCGCCCTGGCCGCCTCGACCACCTGCCGAATCATTCGCAGGACCGCCGGGTGGAACGGCTGGTACATATAGGCAACGTGTTCATTGACGCGATCGATGGCCAGGGCGTACTGAATGAGATCATTGGTGCCGATGCTGAAGAAGTCGACATGCTTGGCGAGGAGGTCGGCGACGGTCACCGCCGAAGGGACCTCAATCATGATGCCCACCGGAATATCGGGATCATAGTCCACCTTCTCGCGTTCAAGCTCGTTCATCACCTCTTGCAGGATCTGCCTGGTGTCCAGGATCTCCTGGAGCCCCGAAATCATGGGGAACATCAAACGGATATTCCCGTGGATGCCTGCCCTGAGGATGGCCCGCAGCTGGGTCTTGAAGATCTCCGGCTCTCTCAGGCAAAAACGGATCGCCCTCAGCCCCAGGGCCGGGTTCATTTCCCGACTCAACTCCATCTCAGAGGTAAACTTGTCGCCCCCCAGATCCAAGGTCCGAATCGTGACAGGGCTCGGCGCCAGGATCTCTGCGACTTCGCGGTAATCCTCGAAGAGCTCTTCCTCGGTCGGAAAACCTTTGCTCATGAGGTAGAGGAATTCGGTGCGGTAGAGCCCTACACCTTCCGCGCCGTGATCTTTGGCCGTGGCCACTTCCTCCAGGAATTCAATGTTGGCCCTGATGGCAATCTGATGCCCGTCGAGGGTTTCGGCCGGCAGGTGACTTACGCGGAGGATATCCGACTCGTATCTTTCGTGGAGCAGCTGCTTTTCCTGGAAGTGAATGATCGTCTCATCATCGGGGTCGATGATGACCTCCCCCGTGTTGCCGTCCACGATGAGGAGGGTCCCGTCGTGAACCTCGCGGGTCACGGATTCCAAGCCGACGATGGCCGGGATCTTCAGGGCCTGGGCCATGATTGCGGTGTGAGAGGTGCGTCCCCCCACATCCGTGACGAACCCCATCACCTTGGCGATATTCATCCCGCTCGTATCGACCGGAGAGAGGTCATGGGCCACGATGATGACGCGTTCGTCGATCTCAAAGAGATTTTCCTGTTCCTCTTCGGCCAGATTGAGGAGGATCCGTTCGGCCACGTTTTCGACGTCGTTGATCCGGTCCCGAATATACTCATCCTCGATTTCCTCAAAGAGTTGCCGAATGTGCTGAATCGATTTCTTCAGGGCCCACTCGGCGTTGATCTTTTCAGTCCGTATCGTTTCGATCGTGGAATCGGCAAGCATGCTGTCATCCAGGATCATCACATGGGCATCCAGAATGAACGCATGTTTCTTGATCGGTTCTGGCATACCGTTTTTCAAGGTGATGATCTGCTCTTTGGTCGTGGCCAGGGACGCCTTGAAACGCTCGATCTCCTCCTCGGCCCGCTCATCACTCACAAGGTATTGGTAGATGATCTTGGCCCTGGATCGATGGACGAAGCGCGCCTTCCCGATGATGATCCCCGGTGATACAGGGATGCCGGACAATTTATTCATCTGCTTGTCCCGAGGGTTCTTGATAGGATTCGTCAAACCTCTGGGTGAGAACTTCACAGATCCTGGCCATCAACGGTTCGCAGTCCTCACCCACAGTCCTGATTTTGATATCTGTGCCTTTTGGGCATGCAAGGGTCAGAATGGCCAGAATACTCGATCCATCGACTTCCCTATCGCCCTTGCGCAGAAAGAGCTCGGCATTGTGCTGCTCGACCAACTTGACGATCCGGGCCGCCGAGCGGGCGTGCAGGCCCAGATCATTGCTTATCCGTAATACCTTTGTTAATTCCACATATCACCGATTTCCGGCGAGGCGTAGTGAATCTTCCTTGCCCAAAGGACGGGACCTCGAGAAAGCACTCCCTGGCGGTGCGTAGGGGGTCCCGGCTTTGATGCTACAAATTCGAGGCTCGAAATCCAAAACTCGACATGGTTCGACAGGCTCACCACCCTGAGCAGAGTCGAAGGGCAATATCGAATGACCAAAATTCAAATGATCCAGACTGCGTGGCACAGCATTCCTCTAGATAAGCACTACATCGATAGATTCTTTCTGTCATTTGGACATTCGGGCTTCGGATTTGTTTCGAATTTTACGGTGTTACTGCTTCACACGGCATCGGCATTGATACATAACCACACGGACAGAATGGGGTTCCCTGCGCCGAAATGAAACCGCCCTCACTCCCTCTGTTTGAGCTTTCTTTTCACCACCAGGCAGTCCCGGTAGATATCGCGATACGCCACGCCCTCCTCAACCGAGAGCTGGGTCGCGATGTCCCGAACCGTGAGTCGGCCGGCATGCAGGAGATCCGCGATTCTCGCTTGGATCTCTTCATCCGGCTCGGCGCGGCCGGTCTCCCTTTCCTTTCCGGCCACGACCAAGGTCAACTCGCCCTTCACCCCGGCGCTCTCAACCCCTTGCGCGAGAGAGGCGATGGAGCCCCTCCTCACCTCCTCAAACACCTTGGTAAGCTCACGCAGGAGCACGGCTGGGCGATCACCAAAGACGCCCAGCATGTCGCTTAACATGGCCTCGAGGCGGTGGGGCGCCTCAAAGAAAACCAGCGTGCGCGGTTCAGATGCGAGGTCCTTTAGCATCTTCCGCCGCTTGCCGGACCTGTTAGGGAGAAACCCCGCAAAGAGAAAGCCGTCGTTCCGCAGACCGGTTACGGAGAGGGCGGCCGTCACCGCGGAAGGCCCCGGGACCGGGGAGACCCTGATGTCGTGCTCCAGGGCTTGATTGACGAGGAAAACCCCGGGATCGGATATCGCCGGTGTACCCGCATTGCTCACCAGGGCCACGTCAGACCCGGTCATCAGCCGCGCAATCAGAGCTGGGGTCTTTGTCTTCCGATTGTGCTGATTGTAGCTCGTCAGCTTCGTCGTGACCGCGAAATGGCGGCAGAGCCCCCGGGTATGTTGAACGCTTTCGGCGGCGATCAGATCTACGCTCTTGAGTACCTGGACGGCCCTGAATGTGATGTCTTCAAGGTTTCCGATAGGCGTCGAAACAACGTAGAGGGTCGCGGATCGTTTATCCCGTTTGCCCTTTGGATTTTGTGCCACTCTCGGCCCACGAACGTGTTTACCGTCTCAATGCGTTTCAAAAAGCTGGACGGTCGTTTGCTTTGCCGGTCGCACGATCGAACAGATTCGTTATCCTCCGGCCTGAATAAACGGTTGGCCGGGCGCCAATCCTGCGAGTCTGTTTTCGCGCGAAACCTTAATAGGCCAGCTCAAAGGCATTCTTGATGACTTCGATCCGCTCCCGGTTCCCGTGCAGGGTGACGGCCACGACGTCGAATCGCGATTTCACCTCGCAACAGTTGTTGGCCTTCATGAACGCAAGTGCCACCTTGGAGAGCTGACGTTTCTTCCTCGCGTCAATAGCCTCCTTGGCGTAGGCCAACGAGGCACCTTTCCTCGTCTTGGTCTCGATGAAGACCAGGGTATCCCCATCTTTGGCGATGAGGTCTACTTCACCGAGCGCGCAACGGTAGTTGCGGGCAATACATTTGTAGCCCAACCGCTTTATCATTTTCAGGGCCAGCTCCTCGCCTCGTCTCCCCAGCTCGAGTCTCTCCCTAGTCATCAGCGGCCACCCCTTTGAAGGTCAACCGGTGGATCGGGGACGGCCCGTGGGCCCTGATGGCGGCCAAATGCTCTTTCGTCCCGTATCCCTTGTGACGCCGAAACCCATAACGCGGGTACCGTTTATCGTAGGAGCACATGATCCTGTCGCGATAGACCTTGGCGATGATTGAGGCCGCTGAAATGCTCCGGCTGATCTGATCTCCCCGTTTTAGGCACCATTGCCGCAAGGGGACCGGAACGGAATGGATACCGTCCACCAGCAGGTAATCCGGCTGTGGGACCAGGGTCAGGACCGCTTGTCGCATGGCTTGCAGGGCGGCCTGCAGGATGTTGAATTGGTCGATGTATGCGGGGAGCATGATCCCGACGCTCACCGCGGCCGCCTGTCGATTGATGTCGTCAAAGGCCTTCTCTCGGGCCTTGGCCGTCATCTTCTTGGAATCCCTGATCCCTTCGAGAAGCCGGTCGTCCGATAGTATCACGGCAGCCGCGACAACCGGACCGGCCAGGGGCCCGCGACCGGCCTCGTCAACGCCAGCGACGAGCCCATAGCCCGCCGTCCGGAGCAATCTTTCATGAAAAAGCGGATCTGCTTCTGATGGGCTTTCGCTGTCGGGAAAAAGCGGTAGGCTTTCGGTTGATGTACTCAATGATCCCGGAAAGAAATCAGGTCCTCTTTTCCTTGATTCGGGCCGCCTTGCCTCTCAGCTTCCGGAGATAGTAGAGTCTCCCTCTTCTCACCCTTCCCCTTGTCACAATCTCGATCTTGTCGATCGAGGGGGAATGTAGCGGAAAAATCCGCTCAACGCCGACGCCATACGAAACCTTGCGGACGGTAAACGTGGCGCCCAGCTCTCCCTTTCTCCTGCGAATGACCACGCCCTGGAAGATCTGGATTCGCTCTTTGTCCCCCTCTTTGATCCTGGCATGCACCTTGACCGTGTCACCCGCCTTGAAATCGGGAATATCAAGCCGCATGTGTTCTTTGTCGATTGCTTGTATGACATCCATTGCCCCATCTCCTTCTACTCAGCCTCCCGACCCTTCCTCGTCAAGCGGTCCAAAACGATGGCCGCTGCCGCCCTGACCGAGAGGTGATTATAATCCGATACTCCCTCAATGGGAGCCAGCAGGCCGTCCGCCTGATCTATCAGCGACTGCTCCAGACCCCATCCGGTGCCGAAGAGAAGATAAACGACCTTCCCCGAGGCGATGATCCCCATGGCCTCCTGATAGGTGATCGCTTTCGCCCCTCGCCGCGAGGCATCCGTGGTAATCAGGATCGGGGCCTCACCCTCCTCGGCCGTGATCTCCCGGACGGTGATATCCAGGGCCGAGGCGATCGTAACCAATTCCAGCGCTTCCTTGCGGTGTGGGTTATAGGTCGCCCCGTATCCATTGATCCAGTGATCAAGGATACGCCCCGCAAAACGCTGCTGATCCTTCAGCGGGGTGATGACATATAGCGTCTTTATCCCATATGTCCTCGCCAACCGCGACAGGTCGTGAAGGTCCATCGAGGTCACCGCTGAAGCGATCGTCTGATGGCGCTTGTTGTAAACCGGATAATGGAGTAGGCCCATGTACAGCCGCATCAAAACCCTGTCAACTGCGCCGGCGCACTTTCGTGCTTGAGACAGCCGCTGATCCGCTCAGCATCCGCTGCTGAGGCTGTCGGAAAACGCCCATCCGCTATTCGAAAGGACGCGCAGCAAAGACTCCCCCCGGTCCTGAGCAGAGTCGAAGGACGCGCGGCCCTGAACGAAGCCGAAGGGCTGCGTTAGCCTCATCCCTCGTCACTGCGGCGTATGAATTCCCCGGCGTGAGGCGTGAGTCACACGGCAAGACAGTAACCGAGTTTCTTCTTTTCCTCAAGCCTCAGGCCTCAAGCCTTTCGCATACGCCTCATTCCTCGGGATTTCTTTACCTTCGCTTCACTCGGCTCAGTTCCCACCCCTTCGGGACGGGTCCCCGGTTTCATCCCGCTCGAAGAGAGCGGGATGGGCATTTTCCCTCAGCTTCAGAGAAGTCGGTTTTTCGACAGCTCCGCTGGATCAGGGTTGTCATATAGGACTATTCGCACCGATGCTGGGCCAAGATAGCCCTGTCTTCCGTCTTGAGATTTTCTTGATCCAAGAGGTCCGGCCTTCTTTCAAGAGTCCTTTTGAGGGCCTCCGCCCGGCGCCACAATCGAATTCTCTCGTGATCTCCCGACAAAAGGACGGCGGGGACCTCTTCGCCCTCAAAGACCCGTGGTCTCGTGTACTGGGGGTACTCCAGCAGGCCTTCCTCAAAGGAGTCCTCGAGGCTCGATCTCTCTCCTCCGAGGACCCCGGGGATCACCCTGCTAACGGCGTCGACGACCACCATGGCGCCCAATTCGCCGCCGCTTAAAATGAAATCCCCGATGGACAGCTCCGCATCGACATACCGTGATCGTATCCTCTCGTCGACCCCCTCGTAGCGTCCACAGATAAGAACGAGGTGATTCAAGCGGGCCAACTCGCGCGCGGTCGCCTGGCGAAACGGCGCACCCTGGGGTGTAAGCAGGATCACCCGGCAGCCTTCCTTGTGCTTATCCAGGGACTGCAGGGCCCGGTAGATGGGACCCGGCTTCATGACCATCCCGCTGCCCCCGCCGTAGGGACGATCATCCGCGACCTTGTGCCGCCCTCGGGCAAAATCACGGATGTTCGTGACGCAGACCTCAACCACTCCCTTTTCCACAGCCCGGCCCAGGACGCCGGCCTTGAGAAAGGCTGCGAACAGCTCAGGAAAGAGCGTGAGAATATCAAACCTCATTCAAATCCAATAAGCCTTCCACGTCGGAGATGATCATCTTCCGGTTGTCGATGTCGATCTCCTCGACGACCTCGTGTACGGCAGGAATCAGGATCTCCTTTTTGCCCTCCCGCGCCACGTAGATATCATGGCTGGCCGTGGGTAAGACCTCTTCAATGCTGCCGAGATACTCACCCGATCTCAGATATACCGAGAGGCCGATCAGCTCATACCAGAAAAATTCATCTTCATGCTCACGGCGGAGGGCATCTCTCCGTATCAGGATCTTGGCGTCCCGGTATTTCTCCGCCGCGTCGATGGCGTCGAGCCCCACCAGTTTCATCAGGTGCACCCTCTTTTGAGGACGAACGGACTCAACCGTGAATTCGCATATGTCTCCTGAGCGGCTTTGGAGGTAGACGGTTCCAGCGTCTACAAATGACTCTTCAGACCGAGCATACGATTGAATCCGCAAGAGGCCCGCGAGTCCCTGAGGCCTGATGACTCTCCCTATCTCCAGCAATTCTTCAAGGTGGATCCGACTCAAGGCTACTCAATAATCTCAAGGACCGATCGTTTGTTCAACTTCGTGGATGCTGCGCTGAGGATGGTTCGCATGGCCCTGGCCGTCCGCCCCTGCTTTCCGATCACCTTGCCCAGATCCTCTTTGGCGACCTTCAATTCGATCACGGAGGTCTGCGTCCCGGTAATTTCTGTGACACCCACCTCCTCCGGCTTGTCCACCAGTGCCCTGGCTATGTATGCGATCAGCTCCTTCATCTCCGCAACCCTCCTGCCTCGAATCGGGTGCCCTATCACTTCAATTTGAAGATCCAGAGATCTTAGGCAATCCGTGCTTCTTCAGGATAGCCCGGACAGATTCGGATACGCTGGCCCCCTTCGCGAGCCAGTGGTTCACCTTTTCCTCATGGATCGTGATCTGGGCCGGATCCTTGGTTGGATCATAGAAGCCCAAGATTTCCAGAAATCTCCCGTCACGGGGCGCCTCTGAATCGGCCGCCACCAAACGATAGAAGGGCTTCTTCTTGGTCCCCTTCCGTGCTAACCTTATCCTTACCGCCATTTTGATGCTCGCTCCCTCCTGTTCTTACTGAAAAATGGATGGCATGCCGGCCAACCCCTTTTGGGTCATCCGCTCCATCATCTTCTTCATTTGGCTAAAATTCTTCAGCAGCCGGTTGACATCCTGAATCTTGGTGCCGCTGCCCCCGGCAATCCGCTTGCGACGGCTCCCGTTTATGATCCTGTGGTTGCGCCTTTCCTGTGGGGTCATAGAGTTGATGATGGCCTCGACCTTGACGAGTTCACTCTCATCCGGTTTCAATTTCCGCAGCTGCTTCAGTTGACCTAGCCCCGGCAACATGCCCAGGATTTGCTCCATGGAACCCAGTTTCTTCAATTGCTTTAATTGCTTTTGGAAATCCTCCAGGTCGAACTCGCGCTTCTTGAGGCGTTGCTCGAGTGCGGCCGCCTCCTTTTCATCAAACTCGGCCTGGGCCTTTTCAATGAGCGAAAGGACATCACCCATGCCGAGGATCCGGGACGCGACCCGGTCCGGAAAAAAAGGTTCCAGGGCATCCAGCTTCTCTCCCATGCCGATGAATTTGATCGGCTTATTCGTCACCGCCTTGATCGACAGCGCGGCGCCTCCCCTGGCATCCCCTTCCATCTTGGTCAAGACGACCCCGGTGAGGTCCAGCAACTGATCAAACTGCTTAGCCACGTTGACCGCATCCTGCCCGGTCATGGCATCGGCCACGAAAAGGATCTCTGTGGGATCAACGTTCTCTTTGATTCTGACTAGCTCCGCCATCAGTTCGTCATCGATATGGAGGCGGCCGGCCGTGTCAAGGATCAAGACATCGGATCCGGCATCGCCGGCCTTGGTGAGGGCATCCCGGCAGATCTCCTCGGGTTTGTCCTGTCGCTCCGCGGGATGAACCGGAATGTCGAGTTGCTGGCCCAGCTTTTGTAACTGCTCAATGGCGGCCGGCCTGGAGACGTCCACCGGTACCAGATACGGTTTGCGTCCGCGCTTTCGTAAATGGAGTCCAAGCTTGGCGGCGGTGGTGGTCTTGCCGGAACCTTGCAGGCCCACAAGCATCAGGATGAACGGCGTCCGGCCTGCCAGGTGCAACTCCTGAACATCTTCGCCCATCAGGCGAATAAGTTCATCATTGATGATCTTGATGACTTGTTGAGCAGGTGTTAGACTCTCAAGCACCTCCTGGCCGACGGCGCGCCGGCGGATACCTTCGATGAACTGCTTGACGACCTTGTAATTGACATCGGCCTCAAGCAATGCGAGGCGAACATCCTTGAGGGCCTCATCGATATGCTTTTCGCTCAACCTCCCATGGCCGCGAAGGTTTTTGAAGGTCTTATTCAGTTTTTCCGTGAGCCGCTCGAACATGAGATGAAGGCCTCAATCCTTTTGACAAATTTATAGTTATTAATTTTGAATGATTTATATGTCAAGAAAAATGGGGTGAACAGACTACCGGAACAGGACGTGGGGCTGATACGGCCGTTGAAACACGACACTGATCCCCTCTTGGGGCCTGACGCCCTTTTCGTGATGATCCCCTCTGAACTTACCTACCTCGCAAGGGTCTGCGACGCCAGGAAATGTTCCAGGCCCGCTGCGGGGTTCTTTGACCTCTATCAAATCGCTCCCGGCGGGAGGACATCGTTGACGCTCGCAGGGCCTTTTCTAGGGGCGCCGCAGGCCGTCATGGGACTTGAGAAGATCATTGCGCTGGGCGCGGAGCGCATTTGGATCCTGGGCTGGTGCGGTTCCATTACGCCGGACCTGAGGATCGGTGACCTCGTGATTCCTACGAAGGCATTGTCCGACGAGGGGACCTCGCGTCATTACCCCGTCGGTAGGCGCCGCTCCAAGACCGACAAGAAGCTTAATCAGGTGCTCATGAAAGCCCTTTCCATGGAAGGACACCCCTATCATCTGGGCACCCTTTGGACAACCGATGCCCCCTACCGCGAAACTCCCAAGAAGATCCTCGGATTCCGGCAGCGTGGGGCCATTGCCGTGGAGATGGAGATGTCCGCCCTGATGAGGGTGGCCCTCTATCGCGGCGTACGGCTGGCGGGAATCCTCGTGGTCTCAGATGAGCTTTTTACGCTGACGTGGCACGCCGGTTTTTCCGATCTGAAACTCAAGCAGAGCTCCCGGTTGGCGGGGCGGGTTCTTTTGCAGACGATCCGGTCGCTGGGGACGTCAGTCCCTGGCGTTAGGGAGACCAGGAGAAAACCATGAATCAGATTCGAGTCAGGCTCATTATTAAAGGCCGCGTCCAAGGCGTGTGGTTCCGGGATTCTACTCGCCGGGAGGCATCTCACCTGGGCTTGTCGGGGTGGGTACGAAACCGGCCTGACGGCTCCGTCGAGGTATTGGCGGAAGGCCCCGAAGATACGGTCAGGCAACTGGTGGCCTGGTGCCATCAGGGGCCACCCGCTGCCCAAGTGGGCCACGTTCTAGAGACCAAAGAGACCTATCAAGGGGAGTTTGACGGCTTTGATATTGTGTTCTAGAGGATCGCATGGTATGGGTTCTCCCCTCACTGAAGTTATCATTCTGCCCTCGGCAGCGCTTGGACCACGACGATGAAGAAAGATGTTTGCCTTGCCCGGCTCTGCGCCGTCCTCCTGTTTCTTTTCCCGCTGATACAGGCGAGCGGTTGTGCAACGACGAAGACCATCTACAAGAAGGTTTCCAAGACCGTCGGTCTCAAGAAGCCGAGCCTCAGGAAAAGGGTATTGGTCCTGCCTATCATGGACCAGTCGGGCCTCCCGGAACGCAGGGTCGTGGAACTCACCGCGGCCTTCGTCGACTTTCTGAGTAAAGACAAAGAACTCCTCGTTCAGAGATCCGCGGAGACTCTCCCTCTCGACACGCAGCTACGATCACCCCGATTCGGGATCATCGTGGATCCTGATCTTGCCAAGAGGGCAGAGGAAATGTGTATGAACGTGGTCATCACGATCGTGATCAGCCCTTTCGAGATCCGACACAAGAAGACCGGGATTTGGCCTTTCCGAAAGACAAAGACCGACTTTGAAGTCTCGATGGTCGTCAACGCCTTGGACGTCACCAATGGAACCCTGTTCCTGACCAATCTGGAAAGCAAGCGGGTCAAGGCCCAAGAGGAGGGTGACTTCCTGGTTCTCGAGGGTAAGCAGCCACGAATCGACGAGGCGGCACTCGACAAGGCCCTGCCTAAAATCGTAAAGGCCCAGGCATCTGCAACCGCCAAGGCCCTCCAAGATCAGCCCTGGTCGGGGAGGATTCTTTCGGCCGACGAGGATGGCGTCATGATCAGCGCCGGATCGGATATCGGGTTAAAGGCGGAAAGCGTGTTCGAAGTCTTCGCACGGGGAGAGCCGATCCGCTCAGCCAGCGGAAGATCGCTCTTTTTGCTGGGCCCGAAGGTCGGTGAAGTTAAGACCGTCGAAATCATGGAATCCTATGCGGCCGCGGTCCCCTTGGGCGAGGCCCGCTTCAACGCCGGGCAAGTCATCCGCATCAAGAATTAGCTCAACATTTCACGGGCCCGGGCAATAGCCTTTTTTGATACCGTCTTGCCGCCCAGGAGACGGGCGATTTCGCTCACCCGCCTCTCGCGATCCAATTCCGAAATCCGAGTTTGGGTGCGGTTTCCCTTCACCTCCTTGGTTACCAGGAAATGCGCGGCCCGCTTGCTGGCGATCTGGGGGAGATGGGTAATACAGATGATCTGGTGGTAACTTGACAGGGATTGGAGCTTCTCTCCGACCACATCGGCGGTAGCCCCCGCAATCCCGGCGTCCACTTCATCGAAGATGATCGTCTCTACCGAGGCGGTCTTGGCCAGGATCGTCTTGACAGCCAGCATGATGCGAGACAGCTCTCCGCCCGAGGCGATCTTGGCCAGCGGCCGCAGGTCTTCCCCCACGTTGGGTGAAAGCATGAACTCAACCTCATCCAACCCGTCGGGTTTGATGGACTGCACCGCCATCTCGGCGTTCCGGGCGATCTCCGTGCTGACCGCCGAAAAACGGACCTCGAAGCGGGTTCCGCCCATCTCCAACACTTGCAGCTCCCGCTCCACCGATGCCTCCAGCTCCTTGGCGATACCCGCCCTCATCCCTGATAGCTCCTTGGCCTTGAGCACCAGGTCCGCCATAACCGTATCCATCTCGGCCGCCAGGCCTTGGAGCGCGATCCGCTTCTCATCGACATCCTCAAGTCGTCCAAGGGTGTCGGCGCGATAGTTCAGGATGTCTTCGAGGGATGGTCCGTATTTGCGCTTGAGCCTGTTCAAGTCCTCCAGTCGTTCTTCCACCTCTTCGAGCCGCCGCGGATCGACGACCATATCGCCGGAGATGGCTCTGAGCGCCAAGGCGGCCTCCTCAAGCTCCGCGCTGGCCCCCGTCAGGAGGTCGCGTACGCCCTCCAGACGCCGATCCCATTCAGCCGCCCGCTCCATCTCCCGTAGGCAGAGGCTGGCATTGCTAAGGACACCGTCCTCGTTCTCGTAGAGCGTCTCGTAACATCGCCTCACGGTCTGCAGCAAGTCCGCAGCATGTCGCAGGCGTGTTTGCTCTTCCGTAAGCTCACGGTCCTCGCCGATCTTGATTTGTACCCTTTCGATCTCGGCTACTTGAAATCGCGCCAGCTCCTGTTTCTCTTCAGCCGCCTCAATCTCCCTGAGCAGTCGATCGGAACGCCCTTTGAGGGTCTGATAGCGCCCATGGACTTCGTTTAGTGTCAAGCGGTATGGGGTCAGGCCGCCAAAATCGTCCAGGATCTGCAAATGGTTCTCAGGCCTCAGGAGGCGCTGATGTTCATGCTGCCCGGAGACACTGATCAACAGGTGCCCCAGCCGCGACAGCATCTGCAAGGTCGCCATGGAACCGTTGATCGTAATTCGATTGCGGCCCTCTCGCGAGATCGTCCGCTTGATCAATAGCTCACCCTCGACCGGAACTCCGAGATCCGACAGGACCCGGGTCAGAGAGGGATTTGTAGGCACACTGAAAAGAGCTTCTACGGTGGCTTCGGACGCACCGTCACGGATAAGCTCTGCCGAGGCCCTGCCTCCGAGGATCAGGTCGACGGCGTTGATGATAATCGATTTCCCCGCGCCGGTCTCCCCCGAGAGGATATTGAGCTGCGGCCGGAAACTGATTTCGAGATACTTAATGATCGCGAATTCGGAGATGACCAGTTGAACCAGCATGGTGCCTATCGCCTGGGCCGTTGGTGACGGTTATTCTCTTACGTCTATTTCAAACGAGATCAAAGGGAATTGCAAGCAGATAAGCCGTTGTCGTTTTAGTCGGGGATTTGAAGGTTCGCGTCTTTTGAGGGATTCGTGAAACGACGCGTGTCGGTTGGAAACCGCGAAAGGCATCTCAAATCTGCTCCCAGGTCACCCGCAGCACCTCCTGATAAGTGGTCTTCCCTTCCAGGAGCTTCTTGACCGCATTTTCGCGAAGGGTGATCATCCCTTCTCTTCTGGCCGTCTCGCGAAGGCTTTCGGTGTGAACCTCGCTCGTGATTCCGCCCTTGATGCTCTCCGTCACCGGCAGGACCTCGAAGATGCCGCTACGGCCCCAGTAGCCCGTGCCGCGGCATTTGAGACAACCCCTCCCCCGGGAGAGAGTCACGGAATCATTGGCGCCCATATCCAGGCCGAGTGCGATCAATTCATTCGCGTCCATGTCAAAGGTCTCCTTACAGTGAGGGCATATGTTTCTGACCAGCCTTTGTGCCAGGACACCGATCAGGGTGGCCTGAACCAGAAAGGAGGGCAGACCCAGATCAAGGAGTCGGGTGACCGATGAGGGTGCGTCGTTGGTGTGTAAGGTGGATAACACGAGGTGCCCGGTGAGTGCCGCCTGAATAGCGTTTTCAGCCGTCTCCAGGTCTCTCATCTCACCGATCATGATGATGTCTGGGTCCTGGCGAAGGATATTGCGGAGGATGGTGCCGAAGGTGACGTCGACCGCCGGCTGCACGGCAATCTGGTTGAACTCCTCGTGGATCATCTCGATGGGGTCCTCAACGGTGGTGATGTTGAGATCCGGAGACGAGAGGTAGCGTAGGGTTGAATAGAGGGTCGTGGATTTGCCGCTCCCGGTGGGACCGCAGACCAACACGAGGCCGTGGGGCGAATTCACAAACTGCTGGTACCGGAGCAAATCCATCGAAGTGAAACCCAGGTTTTCCAACGTCTGGAAAAGGACAGCCGGGTCCATTATCCGCATGACCAACTTCTCGCCAAAGGCCACGGGCACCGAGGAGAGGCGGATCTCGACCTCCACCCCTTCCTTGTCCATTTTGATGCGACCGTCCTGGGGCCTCCTTTTCTCAGCCATGTCCAGTCGAGCCAGGTTCTTTATCCGGCTTACGATCGCCGAATGAACACTCTTCGGTAGCTCGTAGACCGTCTGGAGGGAACCATCAATCCGAAGCCTCACGACACTCTTATCGCGCTTGGGCTCAATATGGACATCGCTCGCTCGCTGATCAAAGCTGTATCGGAAGAGGTGATTCACGGCGTTGACGATATGCTGGTCATTAGAGGGCAGTTCCTCGGCCGATCTGACCCGCACGTATTGCTCCAGGTTTCCGAGGTCGACGCCGGGCATGGAGAACTGATTCTCAGCGGCCGATATGGAGCGCTTGAAACCGAAGAACTCGTTGATCAGCTTGATGATATCCGTTTTGGCGCTGACCACGGGACGGACCTTGTAGTGGCTGACCCGGGCGATATCCTCCATGACCTCCACATTGAAGGGATTCGGTGTCGCCACCTGGAGATGCCCGTCTTCAACGGCGATGGGAAGGACGAGATGCTTCATGGCAAAGCCGTGGGGAATGGTGTTCGTCACCAGATTGAGGTCCAACTTCAACGGATCTATCTTCCGGTAAGGCATCTTCCAGGCCTTGGCGACGGCTTGAAAGATTGTTTCCTCGTCGAGTGTCCTGGAAGGATCGTCAGCGCGCTCCAGGCGAAGCGAATCGATAACGTCGATGATCGTCACCCGGTTTAACACCTGCGATCTCGACGACGCAGAGGCTTGACGGACCGCGCGGAGCTTTTCGAGTTTCTTCTTGATGCCGCCTTTCCGCTTGAGGATATCTCGCGCCTGTTCCTTGGTGATCAGGCCGTCCTTCAAGAGGACTGCGCAAATGTACTCCGAATAAAACGGATTATGATCCTTTTTCTTCAACATCGCCTCTCAGTCGTCAACCTCTCTATCCCTTGCTGTGGAATCAGCCCTAGTATTCCCACCCGATCCCTTTCGACCTGAGGTAGGTCCGGGCCGCACGATGACCCAATCGGGCCGCCTTGCGAAAATCCTCGACCGCCTGGCGATTGTTCCCGGTCCTACGGTAAGCGGTACCGCGGTTGTTATAGGCATCGGCGTTCTCAGGATCACGTTCGATCACCTCGCTGTAATCCTGGATGGCCGCTTCCGGGTTGCCCATCTCCTCGTGAACGTATGCGCGTCCCATATAGGCCAGCGGGTCTTCGGGATCGAGTTCGATCGCCTGGGCATAATCCTTCAGCGCCAGCTTGTAGCGGCGCAACATTCCGTAGGTATACCCACGATTCGCGAGGGCCTCCGCACTCTGGGGATTCAGATCGATGGCCTCGGTGTAATCCCAAAGGGCCCGCTCATGCTGGCCTAGGTTCCCGTAAGCCAGTGCTCGATTGTAATAGGCCGCGGCTAGGTTTGGATTGATATCGATGGCCTCGCTGTAGTCGGCGATCGCGCGTTTGGGTTCTCCGAGCTGCGCATATTCATGTCCTCGATTCATGTAGACTTGGGCATCATCTGGTTCTAGTTCGATAGCTTCATTGTAATCCTCGACAGCCCTTTGGTGGTCCCCTAGCAGACCGAAGGCGTGTCCCCGGTTGTAATACGCTCCCGCACTGCGGGGGTCCAATTCCATGGCTCGGCCGTAGTTGTCTATCGCCTTTTCTATATCGCCCATCATCTCATAGGCATAGCCACGATTGATGCAAGCCTCTACGTATTCCGGATCCAGGCTAAGGGCCTTACTGTAGTCCTCGATCGCTGCCTGATAATTGCCCACCTGACTGTAGGCAACGCCGCGATTGAAGTAGGCTTCCTCAAAATCGGGGTTGAGCTCGATCACCTTGCTGTAAGCCCCGATCGCTTCTTCATATCGACCTGACGTGCCGTGGTCGTATCCCCGCTGGAACCACTCTTTCGCCGTCTCCGCCGTGTGTCCCGCCCTCCCCAAAAGACTGCAGAGCCAAAGGGAGATGAACAGCGCGGTTTTCTTTCGCATCCCTCGATTATCCTCCTTGCTTCAGTGTGATCTTGGGATCTCCGGCGTGCAAAGATCCAACTCTCCTATTTTATCAGGCGGGTTGTCCCATATCAACACGACGGGTTCATAGGTGCACCGCCTCTGCATCCTATATTTCACTAACGCTGTAGAGGCCGGTTTTTCGACAGTCGTGTTAGCTCTTTCAATATTTGTACCTATTTATCCTTTGCAGCGTTATTCGCTTCTGGTTCGGTGTGTCACCCGCGTTGGTCAGATAGGGCATGATCGGCTCTTGATAGCGTCGGATCCGTCTATAATTGCTTTCGGGCCATTTGCGGTACTGATCATCCGCCGTCGAACTCAAGGGGAAAAAGACGTGCTCTGACGTGTCATCCGTAATCACGGTGTCAAAACCCTCCAGCATTTTCTTCACGCCCCTCTCGCCGAGGGCAAAGTAAGAAAGCATCTGAAAGGGATCTTCCAGACCGGCACGGGTGAGGTCGCTCCGTACGGCCGGAACATTGAACCTCTCGCTCATCGTTTGCAGGTCAATCTGCAGGGGGCCCGACGTTCCCATGAGCAACGAATAGGTGCCATCCACGACCCAGACGGATGTGTGCGGAAAGACGTGTTGGAAGGTCCGGATGATGGCCAGATATTGGTTTGGTTCCATGCCGTGAAACGGTACCCATTGGCAGAATATCCCATCTGGTTGAAGGCGCTCCTTCACCAAGGAGTAGAACTCCTCGGTAAACAGGACCCAACTATCGTAGCCACGCGGATGCGTGGCGTCCGCGATGATGACGGAATAGGTCTTGTCGCTCGTCAACAAGTAGTGTCTGGCGTCGTTGATATGAAGGGATAGTTTTTCATTTTTCAACACATGATCGTTCTCGTCGGCAAAGAACGACGCGATGAGGCGAGCCTCCGCTACCAACTCCACGCAATCTATCCTTTTCACAAAATGCGCTGCGGTCCCGGAAGCGATCCCCGCCCCGAACGTGATCACGAGCGCCCCCCTCGGCTCATGATGCACAAGGCCGGGAAGGGCCCCCATGAGTTTGAAGGTTCGCATACTGGCTCGATCGGTCCCCACCTGGGGCATCCCGTTGAAATAGAGCTTCTTTTCCCCCTGAGGGGACCGAAAGACCGTAGCTGTGGCGGCCAGTCCTTCCCTGTAGAAGATCAACTCACTCCCCGGAGCCAGCTGGCCGTAGCGCTGTTGGAAGAAGCCGCGCGGCATCAGGAACACCGGCAGCAGGAGGACAAGGGCCATGGCCCCTGCGAATCCCCACCTGATCCGATCTTTTAGGAGCGTCACCAGCAGGCTACCCCCCATAATCCCGTTGAGGGCCGGCAGGAGGAGGGTGCTCACCTGGAGACCAAAGACCGGAATGAGCACGAACCCGGCTCCCAGAGCACCCAAGACCCCTCCCATCGTATTGACGGCGTACACCGTGCCCAGGGTGGCGCCGACCTGCGTTTGCCTCGCCTGGTAGATGCGTGCTGCCAGGGGCAGTGCCATTCCGAGCAATGCGCTGCACAGCAGGACGAGGAAGAGGATGGTGTGCATCAGCATGGCGTAGTAGGGGATGCTCCCGTGCAGCGGTTTGATCTCTATGAACAAAGGCACACAAAAGGCGGCTACCGCGACCCCCATCTGAATGAGGGCAAAGATCAAGATTGGATTCGACAAGCGCGCTGAGACGGCCCCCAGGAGGAGGCTGCCCAGCGCGATGCCGGCAAGAAAGGCCAAGAGAATCACGGTAAAGGAGTAGATGGAATTGTCGACAACCAAGGTCAGGAGCCGGGTCCACAGGACCTCGTATGCCAGGGCACAGCCACCCGAAAGACCGACGCCGACCATCACCAGGGATACCTGGATGCCCGAAAACGCGAACTCCTCAGTCCGTGAGGGACCCGTTGTCGGGGGCCTCTCCGGCACCTGTCTGGCCCACCTGTCACTCAGGAGCGCGGTACCGCCTGCCAGGACGTTCAGGAGAACCGCCACGTGGGTCGTCTGGCTATGGCCAAGTCGGCTTAGAAGCAGGAATCCCGTCAGCGCGGCCCCCATTAGTGCGCCCGCCGTATTGAGCCCGTACAGCAAGGCCGCGTCACGCCCGAATTTGCCGGGATCCTGGATGACATGCTTGCCCATGACGGCAAAGGCACCACCCATCAAGAACGTGGGAATGAGGAGAATGGCAAGGCAGAACACGGCGCGGATAGCCGCTAGGAGATAATAGTTGCTCGTGATCAGGTTTGACAAACCGACTTCGACGAAGGAAGCAACCGTGATGAGCGTTGGAAAGACGAGGGCGAACAGGCCGATACAAAGCTCAAGGTAGCCGAAGGTGCGTAAGGCGCCCGCTGGGCGCCGATCGATAAGCCTTCCCCAAACAAGACTGCCCAACGCGAGCCCGGCCATGTAAGCCGCTAGAATCGTGGTCGTGGCGAGGGTTGTGTTCCCGAAGACCAGGACGAGCATGCGGCTCCAGACGATCTCGTAGACGAGGGCGCTGAACCCGGAGAGGAAGAAAAGAAAGAACGGGAGTATCATGGGTGGTCCATCATGTCGTGCTTCCTTTGGAATTCTGAGGGTTACGAACCTGCCGGTCCTTTCCTATAAAAGGCTCCTCACAAGAATTTGTGGGCGAAAAAACCGTTCCCAGCCTCTGCGGTGGGAGGACGGTGATGTCTTTTCGCAGTGACTGGCGGGAGGGC
>CAZAGT010000035.1:0-22958 GCA_964484515.1 uncultured Desulfobacteraceae bacterium
GCATTTGGGGAAAGTGTCCGCCGCAGCTGATGCGCGATCTCCAATTGATCTGCAACGCAACCGCCCGGAACCTGGTCAACAACCTCGCCATCGCCTCGGGGCCGCAAGTCGAGGTGAACAAGGACCGGGTCGACGCCTCGGAAGACATCGAGGACATCTACCCCTGGAAGATCTGGAAGACAAACGACGACGGCGTAGGCCACGGGAAGCCCGCACTCAACTTCTTTCAGCCGGATCCGATCGCTGACGCCCTGATGCGCGTGTACGAGTATTTCTTTGAGCAGGCCTCGGAACAGACCGGGATTCCCGCTTACATCTATGGCAACGAGCAGATCGGGGGGGCCGGGAAGACGGCCTCGGGGCTTTCCATGCTCATGAACGCCGCAAGCAAGACCTTGAAGGGAGTGGTGGCGAACATCGACGAGCGAATCATCAAGCCCGCGATATGGGAGCATTGGCTCCAGGTGATGCTCTATGACGGATCGGTCGAGAAGACCGGAGACATCAACATCATCGCGCGGGCCTCGGAGCACCTCATCATCCAAGAACAGCTGCAGCTCCGCCGGACGGAGTTCCTGGATAAGACCAACAACCCCATTGACATGGCGATCATCGGCGAAGACGGCCGCGCCTCGGTACTCCGGGAAACGGTCAAGAGCCTAAAGCTCCCCTCCGAAGATGTGGTCCCGAGCAAGGACGAAATGGAGGCCCGCAGACAGGCCATGATCGAAGCACAACAGAGCATCCCGCCAGGAGGCGCGGAAATTCCCCCTGGACCGATGCAGGCCTTACCACCTGGGGGAGAACGTAGGGGACCGACCGCAATCCCGCCGCCGACCACGCCGGCCGGCACCAGGATGGGTGGCGAAGAAATGAGGTTTAACGCTTAGAGACGGCCGGGCGAAGCCACTAGACCCGGACGCGGGGATGGTCTGCAAAGTAGCCCGGCCGCCTAAGCTGAAATAATGAACCGCCTTTGGAAGCTGAGCATTGTAGGTGCCGGGACCTGGTTGGCATGGAGACATCGGGAATGGGTCATCGAGCGCGCGTACTTCGGATGCGACAGGCTCATGAAGCTCATCGAGGACCTGGACGATGAAGATCCTTCCCGCAATCGAAGACAAGAACACCCTGCTGGCCTTCGCCCGGCTTCGAAGCCATGACGATTGGCCGCATGTGCGAAAGCACCTGGAGAAAGCCACCTACGCGGCCCTTTTGCGGAAATTCATGGACGCGCACGACGCGGTAGCGGTGGCCCACCGGACCCAAGTGGCCCTGAACATCGTCGGCGACCTCATGGAGCTATTCGACACGGCCTATCAGAAGTGGGAGGCCTGGGACCAGAAGGAGAAGGCCGGCACAATCAATAAGGGAATACCCCTCGGGTAGCCGGGGCGGCACAAAGCCAAAAGGAGGGCTTAACGATGATCAGAGCATGGAAACGCAAGACCTTAACCGCCAGTGTTATTTTGGTCCTGGCCTTGGCGACGATAGCCTTCGCAGCCTGGAGGGAGAGCGCCACGATCCGGAAGCTCGAAGTCAAGTCCATCGGATCCTTGGCTCCGCACCAGGGGATTCTGATGGAGGACGCTACCAGGCACAAGACCGTCAGCGTCTCCTTTACCTCGGGAACCGGTTTCGTCATACCACCGACCGACACGGATTCGGAGTACCAGGGCGCCGTATGGGAGATCGACGCGAGCACGGTCGCGGATTCGAGTATCGGAACCTGTGACATCGTGAATTATGCCCCCGGAGATGTGGCCGCGGTGACGGTTTATGTGACCGCACCGACCGAGGGGACCCACGGCATGGTGCACAAGATCAGGAAGGTCGATAGTGGTACGACCAAGCTATTCCTCATGTACGCCGGCGCCCTTCCGATCAACACCGCCTCGGGTACGACCTTCGAAAGTGCTCAGGATGCTCAAGGGGATTACGTGGAACTAGAGAACAACTACAACGGCGCTGTCAGCGGATATATCAACGCTCAGCGCAACACGTAATGCACCTTGCAGTCCAATGAGCGAAATCGAGATCATCAAAGCCCTCAAGAGGGGGCTCACGCAGTCCATCGCCGGACTACGGCAGGCGGTGAGCTCCCTGGACAGGGTCCAGAAGGACCTGGAACAAACGGACGACATGAAGGGAACCAAAGGACATGGAATTACCCCAGGAACCAAGACAGGTGGTTCTCAGCCGTGAGGAATTGGACCGCCAACCGTTTCCCACCCAATACGAGCCACCGGATTGGGATGCCATAACGATGCCGAAAGTCCGCTACCTCAAGACGACCGCCAAAGACCCTTGCAGCTTCGAGAACACGGAGTTTTTCACCATTTCCGTGCAAGGAGCCCGGCCGGAGGTCTGGCGCGTTGTTCGTCGGCTCAAGAAGCCTCAACGCTACATCGTGGAGCGTTTGGGCTACATCGTCGTTGCGAGGGAGGAGGCCGATGTCGGAAATCACGATGACAGAAATGGAACGCCTGGACCGCAAACTGGCAGCCAATCAGGGAAGACCGAACCGCCTCAAGATGAATCCGGAATACCAGGGGATGACCCTGGACAAGATCGCGGAGAGGGACGCGGAGAACTTCGCCCTGGTGATGAAGGCTTGCAAGCGGTACCGGGCGAAGGACAGGCAGGAAGCGAAGATCTTCTTCGTGGAGGCGTACCGGACGGCACTGAGCAAGCTCGGAGTCAAGGCGATCGACCGCCTCCGGGATCAGATCAAGGCGGGGAAGACCCGGATCAATACAGCGTACTTCGAGAAGCTGTGCAACAAGCAGGCAGAGGAGAAGGGGATCATTTGCCAGCACCGCCCCTACAGCCTAGCGGGTCAGATGCAGAAGGCTCTAGAGAACGCGAAGGTTCAGGGTAGCGCAGCTAGGGCCGCCGGCGAGCTCGAAGCGGCCAAGGAATACGACGAGCAATGTCAACGTCTCGTGCAGGCGATTCAAAATCTGCACAATGCTCAGCACGACTTCAGGCGGACCGGGCTTTACATCTACTACCAAGATGAGATCGCCTATTTCGTAAGCGACCCGATCATCCAGCAGGCCACGGCTCAGGGGGGAATCATCCTGCCCGGCCGGAAGGATATCTTTATCTGGACGAATGTCCCGATGGAGTCAGCACCCTCATGAGGAGGAATCACCACACAGACGACTAGCACATAACCGGCCGCGGTCCCTTGCCCGTACCCAAGGCACCGCAGGCCGAAGCTGACGGCGCCGTCGGCACATAGGCCCCGTTAGAATCCGAGCAGCCGCCTCCTAAAACACAGGCTTTAGTCCAGGGTCTTTCTTCCCTGGGGGGAGGTGATGGCACCCTCCAGGGTCGTTTCTCCCCTGGCAACGGATTCTACGGGGCTTTTTTTGTGGACCTAACCGGGAATACCTCAGCACAGGCTCCCGGAAATCACATAGGTCGGGAATACCCGAACGGGCTCCCGAAAAGGAAGGTGAACGTATGGCAAATGGCAATAACGCCGCCGAAAGGTTTGCTCCGCAATTGCCCGCGGCTGTCCAAGCGCAGGGCGACAAGGCGAAGGCCCTTCAGGTGACCATGGCGCAAGGGACCCCCGTTCCTGGCGCAGAGCCTGTAAGAACGGCCCCCACGGAGCCCGGACCGACACCTATAACTCCTACCCCTCAGCCCCAAGGCGTGACCCCAACCCCGCCCCCCGGCGCGGCTCCAGTGCCCCAACCGCAGCCGACACACCCTCAACCGCAAGGTGAGGACTGGCAGGCAAGATACAACGTCCTTCAGGGCAAGTATAACGCCGAAGTCCCCGGTCTTCAGAGGGCTCTTGCCGAAGCCAACGCGACGATCACCCACCTCAACGGATTCGTGACCAACCTCTCGAACCGGCTAACGGAAATGGAACGCTCCGGGAGGGCAGCCACCCCGCCGGGGCAACCTGGAGCACCGGCCGGATCGACGCCGTCCACACCGAGCTTTCAGAAGCTCAACCCGGACGACTTCGAGGGCTACGGCGACGAAATGGTTGACATGGTGAAGCTCGTCAACACCCAGGCGGAGTACATCTCCAGCCTGGAAGGCCGGATCGCGGGCATGGGCGAAAGAGTGGAAACGTCTTCGCGCGAGTCCTTTTACAACGTGCTGGATGGGCTCGTACCCGGTTGGGAGTACGCAAACAGCGACCCCAATTTCGTGAATTGGCTCCAGCTCGCAGATCCCTTTTCAGGGATGCGGCGTCATGAGCTGCTTACGCAGGCCTTCGACAACCTGGATGCCAACAGAGTGGCGAGGTTCTTTTTAGCGTGGAAGCAGGAAGCGGGAATTCAAGGCGATTTTCAGCCGCCTCCGGGCGCGCTCCAACCGGCGGGAAATCCTAAAGGTCAACCAGCGACTACTCAGCCGCAAGGCACGCATGACCAACCGGCCTATCCAGTCGAATCCGCCCAGGCAAGTCCGACCGTCCCGATCACGCCGGCGCAACCAGCGACGGCGTACCCGGTGACACAACCCACAGTGCCTTTTGAACAGGGCCAGGGGGCCTACGTGATGCCGAACACGGCGGCCGGACACCAGGGGCCACCGTTGCAAACGGAGACGCCTCTCGTCACGAGGCAGCAGTACCAGAAGGCGGTGAATGACTTCATTCAGAAGCGGATCTCGCAAGAGCAATACAACGTGATCGCCACGAATTTCCAGAAGTGTATCGCGGAAGGAAAGGTGGTCTAAACCAAGCACCGCCTTTGCCCTCCGCTCAATCTCTTGTGAGGAGGAATTTGTATGGCTGTTGATGTAGCAGCGGGAACCCCGCAATACAGCGGGACCTTCGTCCCCGAGGTGTGGAGCGGGAACTTGCTTGTCAAGTTCTACGCCGCGACCGTCCTGGCCGCGATCTCCAACACCGACTACGAGGGCGAGATTAAGGACAAAGGCGATAAGGTCATCATCCGTACCGTCCCAGATATCACCATTCGGGATTACTCCAAAAACCAAACCCTCATCATCCAGCGCCCGGAAGCACCGAACAAAGAACTGGAGATCGATAAGGCCAAGTATTTCAACTTCATTTGTGACGACATCGACAAGCACCAGACCGACATCCCGCTCATGAACTCCTGGAGCGACGACGCCGGTCAACAGATGAAGATCACCGTCGATACCGGAGTCCTGGCCGACATCTACGCCGATGCTCACGCTTCGAACAAGGGCGCCAGCGCCGGGGCGATCTCCGGGGACATCAACCTCGGTGCAACCGGATCCCCGGTGGCGATCACGAGCGCCGATATTCTCACCCTGATTGTCAACGCGGGCACCGTGCTCGACGAGCAGAACGTGCCGGAGACGCAGCGGGCGGTAGTCATTCCGGCCTGGATGGCGGGCATGATCAAGCTCTCTGATCTCAAGGACGCGAGTCTCGCGGGTGACGGCACTTCCATCTTGAGAAATGGGCGCCTCGGCATGATCGACCGCTTCACGCTTTATTCCTCGAACCTCCTGGCCTCGGTAACGGATGGAAGCTACACGGCTTTCCACGCCATCGCCTGCCAGAACAAGGGGCTCTCCTTCGCCGCCCAGATGACGAAGATGGAGTCCCTGAAGGCCGAGAGCACCTTCGGAACCCTGGTCAGGGGCCTGAATGTGTACGGCTACGAGGTCTTGAAGCCGGAGGCCGTGGTTGATCTGTACGTCCGTAAGGGTTCCTAAGCCCCGGCGGCCTGGCATGCACCATTAATCAAGAAGGAGGAAACATAGCTTATGGCTACGTACCAATTCTATCGATCGGGCTACGCCATGCCCATGCACCGGGCCGGGGAAGCTCCGTTTCGACGGAACATCAACATCCCCAACCTGATCACAAACGGGACCAATGCGGGCCTGGCGAACACCTCCGATGTCCGAACCGCGCTGCCTTCCACGGGCTTCGCCTCCGGCGACGTCCTGCGGACCTTCGACGTCCCGGCCGGATTCGCCGTGCGGATGGTCGGCGCGAATGTGACCACGGCCGAGGGCGCCGCCTGTACTGCGGATATCGGGAATAACTCCGCAACCCAAACCCACCGTCTGGCCTCCAACCCCGACGGGATGATGGGGACCTTCAACCTCAACTCGGAGACCTGCCAGATCACTCTCATCGCGGATGAAGATGTCGGCGGGTCCACCTATGAGGCGGTCGTCTTCATTACGAACGGCACCATCGATATCACCTTCGGCAGCAACGATACCGACACGGCCGTCTTCGATGTTTTCGCCTGCGGCTACAAGTGTTGGTAGGGGAGGCCTCAATTCGACAACCAACCGAAGTGGGGGGTAGGGCACCAGTCCTGCCCCCCGATTTGACCGACTAGAGGAGGTCTTGATCATGAGCATCAACGTACACACGGATAAACCCGCCCGGCTGCTTAGGCAGTTAGGCACGGGTGCGATCTTCATCTGGACGCCGGTCCTGGCCGCCCGGAAGGATATGGTCCCTTATGACGCCGAGACAGCGAAAAAGCGGATCGAGGCCCTGAAGGCGGCCGTAGCGGCCGGGCAGGCCGCAAAGGAACCGGACAGCGCGGCCGTGAAACAGCACGAGGCCGAGCTCGCCGACGCTCAGAAACTCGCCAAGGAGCTCACCCAACTGGAGGCCGAGGTCTTCCCGGAGGATGATGGCGCCGGCGGCAAGGAGAAGGGCGTCGATGAGATCCAGCCGAAAGGCAAGCTCGAAAATGAGGTGGCGAGTGAAGCCGAACTGGAAGCCAAACGCCGGGATGAGGTCGTCGCCAAGGATCCCCACGTCATCCGGATCATGGGCATGAAGAAGAAATCCGATGTCGCCGCCTACCTGCTCCAAGAATTCGGGGAAGAGGTCGAGGGGGATCCGAAGCTGACCACGCTGCAGAACCGCGCGGTTCAACTCCGAACGGAAAGGCTGTTCGAGACGGATAACGTCTAGGGAGTCGCTCCATGGCCTCGATGACAGTCAGACACCTCCTCAACCTGGCGGAGGACATCCTCCAGGATGCGGACAATGAGAGTTGGACTCTGACGGAACTCATCAACTGGTACAACCTCGGTGCCCGCCAAACCGTTATCCTGGCTCCGCAAGCCAATCCCGTCATTGAATCCGTGAAGCTGGTTAGCGGTGTGAAACAGACCATACCGGCCAGGGGCCTCGCGTTGATATCCATCACACGCAACATGGGTACCGATGGCGCCACACCCGGCAACGCCGTGTTTCCCTCATCGATCAGGGCGATGCAGGCCTTCCTGCAGGGATGGAGCGCCGTCACCGCGACCACCGCAATCAGCAACTTTATGCCTGAAACCGACACGATCTGGTACTGCTACCCTCCCTCCGATGGGACCGGATACGTCGAGGAAGAATACTCCAGAGTGCCCGATGCGGTGATTTACGATACCGCCGGCGATTGGGAGAGCGAACTGGTATCTGTCACCGATAAGTACGTCGATGCGGTCCTCAACTTCCTCCTTGCGCGCGCCTTCGGCAAGGACACCGATTTCCCCGGCAATATCGAACGAGCGCGGGATCATGAACGACAGTTTCTGCTTGCGGTCGGCGCCGGCGACTACGCCATAGAGAAGCGGGCACAAGCCGCTCAAGCCGGACCAACGAGGAGTTGATCCATGAGCGTACAGATGACGCAATGGGCGCAGGACGTGTATGCCGGCATTCTCGGCGTACCTGAGCCTGCCGTGATTGATGGGGTTCGTAACGCGGCGCGCGAATTCTGTAAAAGGACGCTCCTTTGGACCTTCGAGCTCGACCGGATCAGCGTGGTTGCTTCGCAAAGCAACTACACGCTGAGTGTTCCCTCCAACCAGTACGGAGAAATCATCCTGGTCGATGACGCGAAGTATAAGCAGAACGGCCAAGATGATGACCAATTCGTCCACCTGGATCCGATCAGTGAAAACGAGATGGACCTGGACGAATGGAGATCGAACACCTCTCGCGGCGGGTGGAAATATCAGACCGCGGCCACGCCCTCGAAATTCTGGCTGGACCCCGACGACAGAACGATCCTCTACCTCTACCGGACCCCGACCGAAGCTTCCACACAGGGGCTTCTGGTGCGTGTGTGCCTCAAGCCCACCAAGGCCGCCGAGGTGGTCCCCGATTTTCTCTACTACCAGCACTATGAGACCATTCTCGCCGGCGCATTCTCCGATCTTTACGGTCGAAGACAAATGCCCTGGTTTGATGCGCAAGAAGCCGGTGTCCATGGTGCCGCCTTCGCGATGAGAACCAACAATGCCAAGACCATCAAGTGGTCCGGGTTGGGCAAGAAGCCCATGAGGGCTCGTATGAGGCAGTTCGTATGACTGAATTCATCTTCACAAACAACGCCCGCAGCACATTGGCCCAAAGTATCGGCGGCGCCGACACCACCTTGCGGGTGGCGACCGGGGAGGGCGCCCTGTTTCCTTCACCGGGCACGGATCAAGGCTTCTACGTCGTTGTCGAGGAAGGATCGGCCAAGGAGTGGATGCTCGTCACGGTCCGCAGCGGGGACCAGTTCAGCGGGATTGCGCGGAGCGGATCGAACAGCTTTTCGGCCGGAGCGGTTATCAAGCATGCGCTCAATGCGGCGACCCTTGAGCAGTTTCTTCAAAAGGGAGTCTACCGGACCTACGCCGGAAGCCCGGACGCTGTGCTTGCCGCCCTTTATGACGGCGAGGAGGTTTTCGATTCCACCAATTCGGTTTGGTACAAGCACACGACCGGCACCGAATGGAAGGCATTGCATAGCTGATGGCGGCGAACACGGAACACATATTCGGCGACAGGATTTATGGAAACCTGGCCGTTGCGATCACCGCCGCGGCGACGACCTTGACGCTCATAAGTGGGCATGGAGCCGAATTCGCGCAAATTTGGCAGGCCTCCAAGTGGCTGTACGCAACCCTGGCCAATGCCTCCGGGGACATTGAAATCATCAAGATCACCGACCTCTCCGCGGACGAGCTAACGGTGGAAAGAGGTCAAGGCCTTACCTCAGCACAGGCCTGGCCGCGGGGAACGTTGCTATCGATCAGGTTAACCGCCGACAGCCTCAATCAGTTTCAACAGAAGTATTTCCGGTCCGGGGCGTATCAGCCCGACGGCGTATTGGCCGGGAACTTCACCGGCGAAAAATTCTATGAGAGCACGGACGAGCGTCGTTGGTGGATCAATATCGGGGGAACTTCCTGGAAGACCATTGCAGGGACACCTCCGCCGATAACGTGCTTTTTGAGGGATTCCGGGGGTCCTTATGAATGGCTGGCAATTCCGGGCCTACCCGATGCGGACCGATGGCAGAACATCAGTAATGGGATCGCGACCCCCAATGATGCTGAATATATCTGGTGCCAAGGCCACCTCAAAGAAGACAACTATGGCGTTTGTACCTTAGCGACAACGGCAGCCAGCCTCCAGTTGACAGTGAGGGCGAGTCCCTCCCATGTCAACTATGTTTATCTGTATTGCCAGTTCTTCACAAGCGGTAACCCCATCGCGACATCGAAATACATCGGGCCGGGAGGGGATCTTGTTTGGACCGGCGTGGGTAATGACAATTACGTGCTCACCTGGAGCGGATTAAATCTTTCAGAAGCCGAAGTGGCGGCTTTAACCGTCAAATTCTATTGCGAACAGTATTTTGGCTTTGAAGGCATCATCACCGAGGTGGAAGTAGAAGTGCAACCCATAGGGTAGTCCAACGATGCTTTTATCGATCAAAGAATTCGGTGGGATCGTTCCTAAAACAGCTCCGGATCTCCTCCCGCCGGAACGGGCGCAGACGGCCAGGAACGCCAAGGTCCAATCGGGTCACCTGGAGCCTTGGTACCAGGACCTGAGTGTCCAGGCCCTTACCAACGCGGGCACCATCCGCACGATTCACTTCTACGACTCGCTCTATTGGCTGGAATGGGAAGCCGACGTCGATGTGATCGAGGCGCCGGTAAGCTCGGACACCCTCAAGAAGCTCTACTTTACGGGCGCGGGGATTCCGAAGAAGACCGATCTGAATGAAGCGATTACCGGCAGCGGTGCCAAGCCGATAGGCTTCTGGCCTATGGCCATGCCGAATCCGAAACGAGTATCGGCAACCTCTCTCGGCTCCGGCGGGACGGGGGAACCTCGCGTCATTGCTTACGTTTGGACCCTGGTAAGTGCATGGGGCGAAGAAAGCGCTCCCTCCCCCGCTTCGGAGACCCTAAGCGCCATGAACGGCCAGAGCGTCGAGTTAACGAATATGAGTCTGCAATGGCAAGCAGGGATCTCTTATGCGGTGGGCGATTTCATTATCCCCACAGCCGAAAGTCTTCTCCTCGAGGATGAGAGTGGTCCGATACTCCTGGAAGGGGGCCTCAGCCCTCTCCGCCTCGAACAGGATGTCACAACGGATAACGCGGAATACGTTTACATGTGCGTATCCTCGGGGACCTCCGGGGCGACTGAACCTGTTTGGGGAACGACCGTCGACGGCGATACGACTGACGGCGGGGTGACATGGCGGTGCTTCAAGAACAATCTCATTGCCAAACGCATTTACCGGGTCAACACCGGGAATGAAGCCGCACAATACCAGTTCGTCGCACAGATCAACTTCGAGCTTAACAGCTACACCGATACGACGCTTGATGCAAACCTGGGCGAAACCCTGCGAACTGCTGATTACACCCAACCGAACATTGCCCTCCAGGGCCTCACCTATATGAGTAACGGGATCTGCGCCGCTTTTCTGGGCAAAGACCTCTACTTCTGTGAACCGTACAAGTTATGGGCCTGGCCGATTGATTACATGATTAGCCTGGCCGCCCCGATTGTCGGATTGAAAGCCGTCGGCGGCACGCTCTATGTAACGACCGAGGACCGGCCTTATATCGTGACCGGAACGCATCCCTCAGGGATGAATCCGATAAGGCTCCCGGACCCTCATGCCTGCGTCTCCAAACGGTCCATGGCTGCTTATCAAGCGGGTATCGTTTATGCCGGACCGGATGGCCTCTACCTGGGGACCAACAACGGAACTCAACTCATCACCGGTAATCATTATACCTGGAAAGAATGGCAGGCCCTCCATCCGGCTACCATGCACGGTTATATACACGATCAGCGCTATTTTGGCTTCTACAGCTACGGCAGTACAGAAGGGTGCATTGTACTAAACCTCAAGACCGGCGAGCTCGTGACCCTCAACGTCTACACCGACGCCGCGTATGTGGACCCGAAAACGGATGACCTCTACTACGTGCGTCAGATTTGGGATGAATTGCTGCTGGAGGACGGAACGAGCGGGCTGCTCATGGAAGATGGAGAGTCGTTCATTCGGCTTGAACACTAGAGGGGGACATCATGAGAAAGATCTTTCTGCATACCCTGTTGGTCTTGGGCATGGCGTTTTCGGGTGCACCTGTTTTCGCACAGGGCTCCAAGCTCACGGACCTGACCGAGCTCGCGGAACCGCCGGCGCCAGGTGATGTGTCCTACATCGTCGATCTGAGCGAGCAGACCGCAGCCAACCGTTCCAAGAAGATCACCACATTCAATCTCACCCGGAAACATACCAAGTGGGTGGATTCGTGGGAGGACTTCGACACCATCGGCGGCGAATCAGTGTATCAAATTGACCCGACCGAAGCGGACACCTTCTACTTCGACACCACGGCAATCTTCTCCGCGACTACGATGACACCGGTCAGTGGAGTAACAGCGCTCATGCCACAAGCTGAATCCGGCGTCTCAAATGCTCGAATCACGATCGTCAAGGCAGACAGCGGCGTGACTCCGGTCGTTGTCGCCGGATACACCGCCGACGGTCTGACCTATCAATCGATATGGGTGAACATCGGAACTCCCGCCACAACCAACCAAAGCGGGACCACCGATTGGGAGATCGATTCGCAGGGCGACACCAAGACCTACATACTCTGTCCAGACGCGGAGAGCCCGGTCGATGTGTGGCTTGAATCGAAGGTCATCAGCGGCACGTGATGAAGATAGGCTTGGGCCAATCTTGGGTCTTTCTGACCGGCGTCGGCATGGGCATGGCGCTCGGCTGGCTAATCGGCTGCGCGCTGCTCCAGAATCCGGTAGGCACCGTGACCTTCGGCATGCAGCATAAAAACGAGATCGGAAACGTCACGTTTATAGCCGATGACGGCCGACAACTCGCCATAGCCCTCGGAGACAAGGGATTTGAGATTGGGACTAACCCGGTTCGGGACCGTTTAACCAACCGGATTTTCAGCAGCAAGTGGTGGCGCGTAGGGCCTGAAGGGATCGTCCCGATCGAATACGAGCAGGAGCAATAACCATGGCCAAATCAAGAGCACAAAACATCAAGGCCTTCAGACGCGCCAGCGAGCTCGGCTGTGAAAGCGTGAAGGAGACTGTGGGCGGACCTTCTGGGTATCGAAGCTCCAGACCGGCCTAAAGAGCCTTTCTGGTCGGGGAAGAGGGAGTGGTAGCCATGGCGATGACGAACACCGTCTACAAATGGGAGGGGGACACGACACAGCCTTTCCGCAACAACTACACGTACAGGAGCAAACGGTGGCTCTTGCCCGTGCGAACCGCCTTTTCGGTTGCGCGCGTGATCGGCGACGTTGGGGATCGGCAGGACTACTATGATGCAGTTCTGGCCCGCAACGATCTCATCAAACGGAATGGAGCCCGGATCTCGCTTTTGAACGTAGGGGGCGCCATAGGCGAAATGCAAATAGGCTCCGCTGAGCATCCCATCGCCGGCGACAAGCTCGAAGCGGTCCCGGCGACCTTGAGTTATTCCGGGGACTTCGTTTTGACTTTGCGTTTCTACGTCGAAGGTCTGCTCAAGTTCACCAAGGACGTCTATGCCTCGGACGTTCCCTTCAGGCTCAACGGCGGATATCGCGGCCGAAAATTCGAAGTCGAAATAGAAGGCAACGTGAGTGTCAGACGATTCGACATGGCTTCGTCCATGGAAGAATTGAAACAGGCGTAAAGGGAGTAGGGTCATGGCGGGTTACTACGGAAGTGTATACGCCAATCAAGAAATGAAAGGCGAACCCCAGGGGATTTGGACGCAAAAGGATATTCGAGATCAGGCGCAACGACGCGAACAGCAGGCAATCGCTATGATGGCGACCGAGCGGTCCTTGGGGCAAACAGCCGCAGAAACCGCAAAGTGGCAACTGGCACAAAGTAAAGAGGCCTGGGAGCTCAAAAAGAAACAGGCCGATATGTCCGGGAAGCTCGCGACGCAGTTCCTCAATACCTGGGGCAGTTCCATGTCGAACCTCCAGGCCATGTACGGCAAGGCCTTCGATACCCTGGCCTCTCTTCAAAAAGACATTCAGAGCGCTGGTACGGGGGGAGCCTACGGTCCTCTCATGGATATCGCGACCCAAATCGGGCGGGATTACGAGGAGTACAAGGCGACCTACGACCCTGCCGCCAGGGACTTTCTTGCTCAATCACGTGAGGAAGCGGCCACGCGCCTGGGATTGACAAAGCAGATCGAAGCGGCCTCACGGCCACAGTATGAAGACGTTACAGGCCGTGCCGCCGCCGATGTGACCGCACAGAGCGAAATCGCCCGGCAAGCTCAAGCGCGGGAACTGCTCTCCTACGGAATCGACCCCGGCTCCGGCCGTTTTGGCGCCCTCACGCGACGATCATACCTTGATGAAGCCCGAGATAAGGCCATTGCCATGAACCTCGCCCGACGCGGCGAAAAGGAACGGGTAACGGACCTCGCATTAAAGGGCATGTCCGTCTTGGACCCGAGCAAGACCGGCGGTATGGCCCTGCAAATAACACGGACCGGCGCCGACATCCTGGGCAGCAGAGCCGGTGTGGCCAAAGCGGCCGCCGACGTCTCAACCGCCCAGACGACGGCCTTGGGTGACATCGCGCGGAGCACCGGCCAGATCGCAAGCGGTTACGGGGCTCAGGTTACTCAACCTTTAGGTGAAATGGCCGGGTATTTTCTCGGTAGAAGCGGAGGCCTCGGACTAGAGGACGTCACCAAGAACTTGCAGCAGGCGGCGGCCGGTATTCCCGCGAGAACCTACTAGAGGAGGGCTTAGCATGGCAATGGCGACGGCAATCGCCGCAGGCGAACGCGCCCGGAACGTCGAATGGCCCATGATGGTATCCGGCGCCAACCCGTACCAATGGCGACCGCAAGCCATTCCTCAAGGGACGCGGACGCAAGCTCAGACCCCCGGACAGACGGTGAGGTTCAAACCGACCGCCGCCGAGATCCATCAGGCCGCACAGCAGGCCGCACTTGCAGAGCGGGCGATGGACCTCAAGGAGCGCGAGCAGTCCCTCAAGGAAGAAGTCTTCCGCGAGCAGAAACAACAAAACTATTGGAACCGGGTTGCTCAAGGACGAGCCGAAGCACGTGCCGACGAACAGGCCTATGAACAGGGCATGCAGGGAATTCAGACCCGGCACCAGACCGAATTGGAAGGAATCCGCAGAGGCCGGACCCACGAGCGGGATCTGTACGAGAAACGCCGGCGGGATGACTTCGCCTTGGCGCGGCATGGACTGGCGACCAACAACCCTCAACCGATCGTCCGTTTCTTTCAGCAGTACGGGGACCCTAACGCCAACATCAAAAACATCGAATTTGCGCCGGTAGATCCGAAGACCGGGCAGCCCATCGATGAGGGCGTCATGGTGGAATTCGAGGGTGTGGAGAAGCCTGCCTACTTCGAGAACAAGGAGCAGTTCTTCAAGGGACTGATGGGGTGGGCCGACCCGGACGTTGAAAAGAAGCTCAGCGACATGTCCCTCAAAGAGCGCGAGCAGGGGCGGAAGGAGACGGAGACGGCCGGACGCCTGGAGTATTGGAGGGGCCTGGTGGGCAACAAGGGTGTCATGACGGACAAGCAGTTGGGCGACCTCATTACCAAATGGACCAAAGAGTTTCGGGCGGATATGGACGCCAACACTCTCCCTGAAGGCATAGATACGGTTGATCAGTACATCGAGCACAAGATGTCTCAGCTAGGCCCTGGGGTAGCACCCACCGGAGGAATCCCCGGCCGCGATATTCAAGGTGCACAAGCGCCTGAAGGCCCACAGGCGGTCAAGCCTCGTGCGGGCGGTCAGTACACAATCTACCCGCAACTGGACGACGCCGGTAACCCCACGGGCGCCTACGCGCGCGTGTATGAGGACGGCCGCCAAGAACTCTACTCGAAGGATCACAAGCTCCAGCAAGTTTACGATCCCTCGGCCGGACATGGGCAGAAGGGGAGCACGACCCGAGGAGCGATCTCAGAGCCGACCCCGGAAGGTGGCGAGCGCGTGAGGGTCCCCGTCTCCGGAGTACCGACGAATGACCGCAAGGCAGCAGCATCACCCGAAGCGCCCGAGGAAAAGAAAGAGGCTGTACCGACCAGGAGAACCTACAAGTGGCGCGACAAGGACGGTACGCCACATATCACATCGACGCCTCCCCCTCCCGGCGCCCTTCCCTGGAAAGGGCCACAGGCGAAAGCCAAGAAGGAGGGCAAGAACAGGAAGACCGCAAGTCAACGCCGACGTGAACGCCGCAAGAAGGCAGCAGCGGGGAGGCCCTAAATGGCGCTTAACATCGTATTCGCTGGCAGGTGGGGAGATCCGCTAGGGGAGCCGAAGCTCCCTCCTGTCGGAGCGATGTCCATCGCCGAGCGTGAGGAACGCGCACGCGAGCACACCCCTCCTGCTGCACCGCCAGCCCCTCGGCCGGTGTTTCAAGGCCGCTTCGGCAAGGCCCTACCCGGACCGTCAAAGACCTTCGCCGGCCGGATGGCGCAATCCTGGGAACACGGTTGGGATGTCGTTCACCGTGGAACCATGGGTGCGCAGATCCTCTACGGCAACGATAACCCGCAGCTCCGCGAGGCCCTGAGTCGGATCAAGACCCGGCAAGAAGTAGAGCAGTACATACCGAAGGCGGGGATTCCTGAGCGGATCTTCACCGGGTTTACCGAAGTAGCCCCGGTCCCTTTGGAGATGGCCCGCTATGGAGCCGAGCGAGCAGGGATCATGGGCCTGGGTGTCGGAGCCATGGCGGCGCCTTCAGGGATCCCCGCCGCGCCCGCAGCCGCGGGGGCCGCTAAGGTCGGCTTCGTCTCCGGATCCATACAACGGATATTCGAGATCGAGGGCGGTAACGCCTACCTCGACATGGAGGAAATGGGGATCCACCCGGACGTGGCCCGGCCGGTGGCTATCGGGGTGGGCGCGATCAACGCCGCAATCGAGCTCCCGGTACTCGGGTGGCTCGTCTCGATCCTCCCTGGGGGAAAGCAGGCCCTTCGCAAAGTCCTGAACGTAGCTTCGAAGGAGGCGGTCAAGAAAGTAGTCCCAACGCTCGCCAAGCGTCTGGGCAAGACCGGGGCCATGGGAGCGGCTGGCTACGCCGGGGAGATCGGCCAAGAAGTCCTCCAGGAGACAACCAACGTCATCGGCGAACTGGTCGCAACCGAGATCTCCAACGAGCTCAAGGGAACCAAGGTCAAGGCGCCCTCCAAGAAGGAGATCAAGGACCGCCTGGTTGAGACGGCCGAGACCTCGGCGATCGACTTCGCCCTGATGGCGGGCTTGCCGACGATCGCGGGAGCCGCCGGCGAAGTGCGAGCCCACCGCCGAGCCCAACAAGAAGCTGAGAGGGCCGCCCGGACCGGGCAACCACCGGATCGCAAAGCCATCCTGGAAAGCATGCGCGCGATGTACGAGGGTGGGCAACTCTCCCGCAAGGACATCGAGGATCGTCTTAGCGACCTGGACCACGATCATCCTATGCGGCCGATCCTCACCGATTTTCTTGACGAGATCTCGCGGGCCGTACCGGCCGATAAGCCGGTCGATGTGCTGGCAGAGGAAAAACCGCCACCCCCGGAACCTAAAGAGGCTGAACGCCCAAAGCCAACGGAGCCTCAAATCATCCGGGAACAGATGCCTTTGGAGGCGATGGACTGGTTATCCGGTCTGATGCGTCCCGCGGGAACGGACATTCCCCTGGGTGGCCTCGAAGGCCCGCCGGTTGGGATACCGACCAGGGGAATGTACCCTCCGTTGTCCCAAAAGAGCGCCGAGCAGAGCGCGCAAGTCATCGACACTCTCCTAAGACGCCAGGGCCTTGCCGGCTGGGCCGATGAGGCGATCACCGAAGCCAAGCTCCACGCGGTCGACCAGGCCATGCGCGAGGAAGAAGCACAACTTCGTCAGAGCGAAGAAGGCGCCCAAGCCCTCCGAGAGCAGCTACTGGCCGAGGAAGAAGAATCGCACATCCGGGGCCTCGGCGGAATCGCCGGCTACATTCACATGGCCCGTGAGCTCGTGGAGATGGGAGAGCCCGGACGCCGGGCCTTCATTGAGCGGGGGCCTGGAGAGGGCGGCGGTAGAGAAGTGATCGGGTGGGGATCCACCTATCCGGACTTCATGCGAAACAAGTATGACCGCAAGACCATGTTGGAGGCGATTGATAAGGGTCTTCGCGGGGAAGAGTTCGGGGACCGGGCAAGCGTTCAGTCACAGGCCTGGGAAGATGTCGTCGAGTACGCTCGTGAATGGATGATGGGGGATTTGAAACGGTACGGCGAGATCGTTGAGGCTGAGCCTCATCAGATCGAGTGGCTGCACCCGGAAGACTACAAACTCTTGTTAAGGGAGCTACAGGATGCCGGATATTCCACGAGAGCAATTGAAGAGGCTGCTGCCTGGTATCGAAACCCGATTCAAAGCCGCGCTATTTCGCAAATTGCAGACGAAACCGGGATTCCTGAATCGGATATCGCCGACCTCATCCACGACCCCGACAACCCCATCGACCTCGATGAGCTCTACCATGAAGCGGTAAGCGGCGAAGACCTGGAGCCGATGGAGATCTATCGGCTCACCCCGGCCGAATACACCGGTGCAATCGATCCGGCCGACGAAGACGCGATGGACGTGTACCGCGCCAAGATCGACGAACACCGGGAAGCGGTCCGCGATGCCGTCCAGCGCGACCTCCCTGTCCGGCCGGACGTGCTTTGGCAGTACCACCGGGAGGGCAACGAGTGGGCGACCGCCGCGCTTGGGGCCTACGAAAGCGGCATGGACGCCCTAAGAAAGGAGGTGACCGAAGATGCCGGCAGGCTACGAGAAGATGAGGGACCAGTTCTTTCAGGAGAAGGTGTCGGCGTGGGAACAATCCCACCCCCAGGACAACATGAGCCGGGCTACGAAGGAGCGCCTGTTGAAGAACGCGAAAGGGAAGGCCGCCCGGATCTGGAACAGCCGGCACCCGAACGACCCGGTCCACCCAGGGAGGAAGGACTAGGAGAACAACCCGAGACCAAGGCCGAGGCCGAAGAAGAGGCCGAAAAGGCTCCCCCTGCGGTCGATATCGCGGCCCTCTTCAAGGAGTATCAGGCCGCACTTAAGCGCCTGCCCGCAAACATCGGCAAGGCCAAGCGGGAAGGAAAGCTCAGTAAAGGGCAGCTCAAGAACCTAGAGCGGATCAACGAGATTGAGGCCATGCCCGAATTCGAAGGACCGGCGTGGAAGGCCGAGGCTGCACGGCGGGAAGAAGAGTACCAAAAAGAGCTGGAGAAATGGCGAGCGGAGCAACGCGAACTCGGCAAGGCGGAGCTGGAGAAGTACGGATTCAAAGAGGGCGATAAGGTCTATCGGTTCATCCGCAACCTGATCGGCATGGCAGGTCAGCGGGTGGAAGGGGTCGTCAAGATCGATAGAAACGGGTCCCCCTATGTCTCCTCCAAGTACCAGCGGGGCAAGCTTACCCTTGAAGGATGGAAGAAGATCGAAGAGGCCGCTGAGAAACCTGCAGAAAAAGAACCGTTCGTCATTCCTCCTGAAATTGAACGGTATGCAAAACAGCAGAAGGAATACCGCCGGGTATTCTACGTTCGTGAGTTTGCAAAATGGCGCCTCACTGGCGAGAAAGGGACGCGACCGGAATCAACCCTTTCTCCTTCGCTTCAGCAATCACTTCGGACCGGAGTTGATAAGCTGATTGATGCGATGGAAAGGGGCATCGTGACGATTCAGGCCCCGAAGCATCAAATCGGGAATCCTGCAAAACGGGCTGCTAAGCTCCTTCACGCGTACAAGCTCGAAGACAAGATCCTCCAGGGCGATGAGTTCCACGTAAAGCTGCGTAACGAGGGGTTCATCGATCTAGTGATCGAGTCTCACGCGTATGCCGGCTTCTTCCTGGGAGGAAAAGAGATTTATCCCCCTGGTCAACGCGCGATCTATTTCACGCATTATATCGAGGAGGGCGGGGATCTCATTATCGACAGCGAAATGGTGTTCGTCAACGAGGGCGGGCTTTTAACCCTGGTTGAAGTCGCCTCGCGCGGACCAGACGGGGAGATGCGGAATTACAAGTGGACGAAAAATTGGAAACGGATGGGCGCGGCGTCCTTTGCCAACATCTTCTCGGATAATCTCATCAAACAGGGTTGGGCTAAGGCAAAGCGGGTCCCGAGAAGGAAGAAGGCCGAGGTGGAGTACAAAGATGAGCGTACTCCTTATCAGATGGTGGCCGATTGGGCCTATGAAACCCTCAGGATCGGAAAAAACCTAACATGGCAAAGCCTGTTTAAGCGGGCTGACACCGCATTTGAAGGAACACAGGCCGAAGGGAAGTACACCCCGAAAGACGCCTACGACGCCCTGGAGGCCGGGGTCAATCGATACATCCGGGACGAACTGAAGCTGCGGCCGACCGGAATCGAGCGCCGCCAAGTCGAGCGTCTGTTGGCTGACATCCGCCTCCTCAAGACCGAGGTCCTCGGGAAGATTCCGACGCAGAGCAAGAGGACCTACGAGAGCGACGAGTTTCAGCAGTTTTCAACACCTCCACCCCTAGCGGCAATTGTGGCCTGGGCCGCACAGATCCAGCCCAACGACATCGTGCTGGAGCCGAGCGCCGGAACCGGATCCCTCGCCGTCATGGCGGAGGCGGCCGGAGCTAAGCGGGAAAACATCTCCCTCAACGAAATTTCACAACGCCGGCGCGAAATCCTCCGCACCCTCGGTTACGAGAACATAACCGGGGTCGACGCGGAACAGATCTACACCCACTTCGGACACAAAGGTCTCCCTGGGGGAGTAAGGCCCACCGTCGTTGTTATGAACCCGCCCTTCTCGGCCGCCGGCGCCCGGTTGCCCGGAGTCCGCAACACCAAAATCGGTGTGAACCATGTCGAGCAGGCCCTCAAGCTCCTGGCCGCTGAGGGTCGCCTCGTGGCGATCATGGGAAAAGGTTTGGCAGAGGGCAAGTCGAAATTCGCGCGATGGTGGAATCAAATCAAGAAAGACTACAACGTAAAGGCCATTGTACGTCTGAGCGGCAAGGAATACGCCAAGTATGGAACAACATTCGATAATGTCCTCATCATTATTGACAAGACCGGGCCGACCACCGATGATATAGCCACGGCCAACGGTCAAACGATGGCCAACCTGGAGATGGCCCTCGGCTATCTTGGAGGCACAGCCAATGCCAAGAGAATTCTTGCCCGTGAACGAATTAGAACCCAACCAAGCGGCAAAGAAGCTCCTGAAACAGGTGAACGTGAGCCCGTACCCGAGCCAACTGTACGTCCTCCAACTGGCGAACTGGGCGGTGGACGAAGGCCTGGTGGACGTGAAGAGGGACGCCCTCCTGGAGAACCTGGAGGACTTCCTGGGGAGAGATCAGGCCGAGGTTTGGGAGTTCCTCCTGGCGAACGGGGAGAACGACCTCGACCTGGAGAGCGACGTCCCGCTAGAGGCGGCGGTGAACGTTCTGGAGCACCTGGACAGCCGCCTGAGCGCGGTCCTTCCCGGGTACCCCCGACCGAGAGACCTCCCGGCGAACTTTCGTTAGAAGACGCAACGCCTGAAGACCTCCTCGACCTGTTCGACCAGGAGACGCATGCCCCTACCGAAGAAGCCCCTCCGGCGCCCGAGCCGGAAGAACCCGCCCGAAAACCCCCCTCCGAACCCTACGTAAGCCGGGAAAACACCGACGCGCGCGGCAATCGCCTCAGCGTAGAAATCACCTTCCCTCGGGCAAACTACGACAACACGTTCGTCTCCCGCACCAAGGCGAAATACAAGCGCCAGGGATGGAACTTCGACCGTGAAGAGTGGGTCAGCGGCAGCTTGACCCGCTTGCGTTTCCGGGCGGCGGCCGAGAAGCCGAAACGGCCTGCGAAGACGAAAGCTGCGAAAAAGAAGGCACAGGAAACCGGCAAGCACCTCAAGAAGATCGGTGAAGGGGTCAAGAAGATCAACGAGATCCTGGGGCAGCGCGGTGAGCTCTCTTGGAGGGATATCGACGAGGCCGATGAGGTCTGGCAGCAGATCAAGCCGATCTTGCGCGAGATGTGGGAGGAAGCCAAGGCCGCCAAACGATCCGCCCAGGAATTCATAAAGCTCGTGGTCGAGGCCGGTCTGGACGCCGCCGCGCGACCTTATATGGAGAAATTTGTACGGGAGGAAATCGGCAAGAAACCCCAGGCGCCTGCACCCCTCGAATACCTCATCCAGGAGCGCGAAAATCGCGGGGAATTCACCGAGCAGCTTTACGACCATTACTCTCCTGAGCAGATCGAGGTCCCCGGAGCCCAAAAGCACCCCGCCAAGCTCGTGCAAAGCACGGCCATGTCCGCGGTGCGATCTCCGAAACCGGAATACAAGCCGGTCCTACCGAAAGAGGTCATCACACAAGGGCATCTATCCCAAATCCAGCTTGAGGCCGTAATCTATGCCGGCGAGGCGCACAGCCAATTCCTCCCGGACGGACGCACCCGGCGCGGCTACTTCATCGGCGACGGCACCGGAGTTGGCAAGGGCCGCGAAGCGGTGGGGATCATTTGGGACAATTGGAACCAGGGGCGCAAGAAAGCCGTGTGGGTGTCTGAAAAGCGCCCGCTCATTTCCTCAGCGAAGCGTGATGTCGAGGGCGCCGGATGGGATCCCAAGGTCCTCGTCGAGCATGGCAATATCGCCGCGACCTCAAAGATCAAGAGCGAGGAGGGGGTCATCTTCACGACCTACGACACCCTGGCCGCTCGCCCGCAACTGACCCGCCTCAAATCGAAGTGGCGCCGCGAATTCGAGTCGAAACGCAAGAAAGGAACGCTTCCGGAGGGGATCCAAGCCGAACGGGAATACCTCGACCACATGGAGCGCAATCTGCGGACGCGCCGCGAACAGGTCCAAGAATGGCTCGGTGAGGATTTCGACGGCGTGATCATTTTCGACGAGTCCCACAACATGGGAAACGCCGTCTCCGTCAAGGGCGAGCGCGGCCGGAGCAAGCCCGCCCAGAAGGCTATCGCCTGTGTTGAGCTCCAAAGAGCGTTGCCCAATGCCCGGATCGTGTACGCGAGCGCGACCGGCGCAACCGAGGTGATCAACCTGGCCTATTGCGAGCGCCTGGGCCTATGGGGGGAAGGGACGCCATTTCCGAACAAGATCAACTTCGTCAACGAGATCGCCCGCGGCGGGGTCGCCGCCATGGAACTCGTGGCCCAAAACATCAAGGCCGACGGCTCTTATATGGCGCGGTCCCTATCCTATGACGGCGTGACGCAGGATAAGCTCACTCACGAGCTCACCCCCGAGCAAATCCGCATTTACGACAAGATGGCCGAAGCCTGGCAGATCGTCATGCAGAACGTCGATGAAGCCTTGATCGCCACCGGCGTCGTCCAAGTCGATCCCAATACCGGACGCCTCCAAACCATGGACGGCAAGGCCAAGGGCGCGGCCTACTCCGCGCTCTTCGGGGCCAACCAGCGGTTCTTCAATCAGGTCATCACCGCTATGCAGCTACCGACCACCCTCAAGGCCATGAAGGCCGACATCGAGGCCGGCAGGGCGGTCGTGGTTCAATTGACCAACACCATGGAGGCGCAGCAAGAGCGCGCCCTGGGCCGGATGACCGACGAGGACAGCCTGGAGGACCTCGATCTGACCCCGCGCGACACCTTGATGG
>CAZAGT010000036.1:0-5899 GCA_964484515.1 uncultured Desulfobacteraceae bacterium
ATCCTGGCCCTGGTCCTGCTCCTCAAACCGGACTTCGCCCAAAGAAGGGAATATCTATCGTTTCTTTGGCGCCAGAACATGGCGTACGGATTGCAGGTCTACATCGGCATCCTCGCCAATGTGGCTACCGGACAGCTTGCCGTTCTCTCGATCGCCTTTTTCTTGGACACGACGAGCCTCGGCTTTTATTCCTTGGCCCTGACCCTGGCCACGCCCCTATCCATGGTGCCGAACACGATCGGCACGACCCTTTTCAAGCGGTTTGCCTCTTCCTCCACCATTCCTCCACTGGTTTCTCGGCTGACGTTCGGAATCACTCTTCTGGCTCTCGGGATCTTCCTGGTCTCTACAAGAATGGTACTTCTGTTTCTGTACTCCGAAGACTACTTGCCTGCCGCTTCATTGGCCTACCTGATAGCCATCGGTTGTACCTTTCACGGGTTAGGGGATTACTATAATCGCTTCCTGGGCGCTCACGGCAAAGGGAAAGAACTTCGCAACGGCGCTCTGCTGCAAGGGGCCTGGAATCTGATCGGCTTCACGGCTCTCGTCCACATGGGTGGCGTCAGGGGGGCGGCGCTCGCGCGAGCGATTTCAGGAGCGATCTACTTCGCGGCGCTCTTCTTCTATTATCAACAGGTGATCGGTAAGGAGAACGACCCAAACCCTCGGCCTCGCAGACCGCTCTATGAGCGCTCCAGCTGAGACTTCAAGGATCGGGCTTCGATGGAATCACATACGGACTTGAAACGATCACTACTGAAGGTCACCGCGCTGTTGCCCGTCCACAATCGGGTCACGGAGACCGTCACCTGTCTTTCGCGGCTTCTTTCCCATGAGGACGAGAGCCTGCGACTCCGTGTCGTCCTCGTCGACGACGGTTCTACCGACGGTACTGAGGCGGAAATACGACGTCGCTTCCCCTCGACCAAAATCCTCCGTGGGAACGGGAACTTGTGGTGGGCCGGTGGAGTCAACCGGGGCTTGAAATATATCGCCGACCGGGTTGGTTGCGACTATATCCTGATCCTCAACAACGACACGCTCTTCACCCGTAGTACTCTTTTTGAGCTTCTGAGAGATCTCGAGCCGGGATCCAGAACAGTGCTCTCGGCAGTCACGATCGATGCCGAATCAGGTCGTATCTACAGCGCGGGACAACGAATCCAAGGCCCCCTTCGGAAGCTGGAGCCGATCTACAAGGGAGCGCACCCCGACGCCCATCGCGATGAGATGGTTGAGTGCGATTCCGTCGGCACCCGGTTTCTCATCATGCCGAAGAGAATCGTCAATGATGTCGGATACTTTGACCAACGACGATTTCCGCACGGCTACAGTGATTTCGAATATTTCTTACGAGCCAAAAAAAGAGGGTACAGGATCATCGTAAACACCAGAAGCAGGGTGTATACTGAGCAAAACCGAAATTACATGAACTACTCATTATTGGAAACGAAGTTCAGGAATTATATCGCCACATTTTTCAACAGAAAGTATGAAAACAATATCAAGCTCACGTTTTACAGATCATTCACCCATAAGAATCCCCTCCTTGGAGTACTTTCTTTTTTGAGCGCCCTCTTATCTCAAGCCAGGTGGATCGTGCTGAAGTTGCTCCTGCCGCGGAAAACCTTGAAGAAGATTATCCTCACGAAGTGGGTCCTCACTGAGTAAGGAGGCAGCCTAAAAGTATCGAGGCCGGCATGCCTTAATTGAACCCGTGAGACAACGGCCTTTTCTTGGAAATCAGCTTAAGGCACGGAATTGATGAGAATTCTCTTCGTGACCGACAACCTCCGATCAGGGGGCAAAGAACGCCAATTGGTTGAATTAATCAAAGGCTTCGCTGTCCTTGACAATATTCATTGCTGGCTCGCCGTGATGGCCTCTGATCTCCATTATACGAACTTGCTTAATCAGGGCATCCAGATCCACTATCTGGAGCGTAGGACAAAAAGAGACCCGGCAATTCTTTACAGCCTTGGCCGCCTTTGTCGCGCGGTGAAGCCGGATATCATTCATACGTGGGACTCGATGACGTCGATCTACGCCCTGCCGATTTGCAGGCTGATGGGAATAAAACTAGTAAATGGCATGATCAGAGACGCCCCGCCGAGGCTGACGCTCCGCAACAGACATTATCTCCGGGGCAAGATTACCTTTCCGTTTTCGGACGCGATCGTCTCAAACTCCCACGCCGGCCTGAGGTGTTACAGGTCTCCGCCTCGGAAAAGCGTTTGCATTTACAACGGGTTCGATTTTGCGAGAACACACTCCCTTCAGGAGAAGGCGACGATCCGAAAAAGATTCTCGATAGAGACTGGCTCGGTCGTCGGCATGGTCGCCTCCTTTTCTCACAGAAAAGACTATGAGACCTTTTTCGAAGCGGCCCGGATCGTTTTGGAGCGTTCTCGCGACGTGACCTTTTTGGCCGTCGGCGATGGTCCCGGCTTACCGGCATATCGATCTTCGCTGGAGTCTGACTACCCAAACAGAATCAAGTTTCTGGGCAGACAAGAAGACGTGGAGTCGATCGTCAATATATTTGATGTCGGTGTTCTTGCGAGCTATGACGAGGCGATCTCAAATGCCATAGTTGAGTATATGGCCCTGGGAAAACCCGTCGTGGCTACACGCTGTGACGGAACCTATGAGCTTGTCGACGATGGTAAGAGCGGCTTTATGGTGCAGGCACGCCACCCGAGCGAAATGGCACTCTTCATTTCTAAACTCCTTGAAGACAAAACGTTGGCGTTCAAAATGGGAGCTGCAGGAAGAGAAAGGATTCGCAGCGAATTTAGCTTCGAAAGAATGGTGAACCATTTCTTTCAACTTTACAAAGACATTCTGAACGGAAACCAACGCTGAAATGAAGATGCAGATCTCGACACAGGCGGCCAATAGGGTTTCGGAGGATAAAACCTATCATGGTTCCGAGCCAGCGGCAGTCGGGGCGCATGGCCTCTCTGCCCAAGCCGCGAGCGGCCCCTTTTTTATCACGGGCTCACAGCGATCGGGAACGACCCTGTTGCGTCTTATCCTCAATGCTCATTCCCGGGTGGCCATTCCTGAAGAAGGGACATTCTGGATGCCCCTATTGAGGGCCCATAGGCATGATTATGAAAGACCCCTCAAGCAGGCTGTTTTGGACAGATATCTGGCGTATATCGCCAAGAACGACCAATTCAGGACGTGGGATCTTCCCATGGATCGCGTCACGGAAGACCTTGGAAGCAGAGAGAGAGTGACTTTGGCAGACTTCATGGAAGCCTTCTACGTAGCCTACGCACGCCTTCAACGGAAGCCCTATTGGGGTGACAAGACCCCAAGTTTCTTCCGGAAAATCGATCAACTTGCCCGCATTTTCCCTAACGCCAGATTCATCCACGTCATAAGAGACGGAAGAGACGTCTTCCTGAGTATGCGACGTCTGGAGCCTTCCAGAAAGAACGTGGCTGTCGCTGCCCTGGAATGGAAGTACAAATTGGAAAGGGCGCGGAAATCGCTACTCTCCTTGCCCGAAGGCAGAACGCTAGAAATCAGATTTGAGGACGTCCTGCATCGCCCAGAGGAGACCCTAGCCGAGATCTGCCGATTTGTGGGTATTCACTACGAGAGATCGATGTTGGACTTTTACCAAACAAGTCGCCGCTATATTGGAGAACACCATTCGGCTCTAATATTCAAACCCCTTTCAACCGAGGCGGCTGAAAGATGGAAATCCAGGATGGTGCCGCGGGAAAACAAGACCTTCGAGGCCCTCGCGGGTGGGAGTCTAAGACAATGTGGGTATCAAACGCGGGGTAACGGAAAACTAGCTGTCCGCGAGTTCCTTACGGCGATCAGGCTTCTTTGCACGGGCCTGCCGTTGAGATCCTTTCAGGTGGTAATTACGGCTTTGTCCCTCCAGCTTGCCTTGCTTCTTCGCCTCCAGACAGGTGCCGCTGGAGGAAAACGGCGCTAGCAGCGGTCGCTTGATCAGATGAGAATCCTGCTGGCCAACAAGTTCTTTTTCCCAAAAGGAGGAGCTGAGACCGTCTTCTTTCAAGAAAGGGACTATTTGCGCAAATCCGGGCACGAAGTCATCGATTTTTCGATGAAACACCCCCAAAACCTACCGTCGAAGTACCAAGACTATTTCGTGCGAGAAGTCAGCTATGATCCACCTACAAATGGAGGCTCTTTGCGCCGGCTACCCGGGAAAGTCACCATTGCGGCAAATCTTATATACAACCGAGACGCCGTGGGAAACCTGAAATCCCTTATCAGCCATAACTGTCCGGATATAGCGCATCTGCACAACATCTACCATCAGATAACACCTGCCATCATAAAGACTCTCAAGAACGCCGGGGCCAAGGTCGTGCTCACCCTGCACGATTACAAGATCATCTGCCCCAACTACCTTTTGCTCAACGCCAAGGGCCGCTGCGATAGCTGTCAAGGGAAACACTTCATCATGGCCACTCTCAAAAGGTGCAAAGATCGCTCCTTCCCTAAAAGCGCCCTCTTGACGCTGGAGGCGTATTGGCACAGGTGGATCAAAACCTATGAGTACGTCGATCTCTTTCTCTGCCCGAGTCGGTTCATGGCGGATCTCGTTTCACGTCTCAGGGCTGATGAAAGGAAGGTCCGACTGCTTCGTAATGGGGTCAATGTCGAGGCCCATTCGGATACGGTCACGGACTACGGATACGTTTTGTATTTCGGCAGAATATCAAGGGAGAAAGGGATCAGGACGCTTCTAGAATCACAAGCCCTGTGGTCTATCGACGCCCCTTTGAAGATTGTGGGTGACGGTCCACTCTTGAAAGAGGTCAAAACGCAATTTCGCAAGGCCGAATTTCTAGGGCCGAGGAACGGTGACGCCCTAAAGGATCTTATCAAGAACGCCGCCTGCGTAGTGGCGCCCTCCGAGTGTTATGAGAATTGCTCTATGTCAGTCCTTGAGGGAATGGCCTTTGGCAAACCCGTTATCGGCTCAATGGTGGGTGGAATCCCGGAACAAATCGAGGATGGTCAAACGGGGTTTATCTTTGCACCAGGGAACGCGGCTCAGTTGGCTCAAAGAATATCACTGGTTTTGGCGGACCGTGACCTCAGACGACGTCTCGGCCAAAGGGCCAGCCAAAAGCTCATCCAAGAGTATTCTTTGACTGCTCATTGCGCCGGACTCATACGGATCTATGAGGAACTCTTGGCAGGGTAAAGCAATCCTTTTGCGATCATCTCTCATGAGCGGGCAACGCATCAGTACTATTTGGTTGGGAACGTGAAGGTTTTTGTTATCGGCACGCGAGGCATCCCGTATATCCCGGGCGGTGTTGAAAGACATTGCCAAGAGCTGCTGCCACGGATTGCCGATAGGGCAGCTGAGATCACCGTTTGTACCAGAAGTCACTACGTTCAGGATCGAATGAACGAATGGGGAGGGGTCAAACTCCTTCATTGTTATGCTCCCCGAAAGAAGAGTCTCGAGGCCGTTGTCCATACCTTCCTCGCGCTTCTCAAGGCCCGTCGTTACTCGCCTGACATCGTGCATATCCACGGTATTGGCCCTTCCCTACTTACGCCTTTAGCAAGGCTCATGGGACTTCAGGTCGTCGTCACGAACCATGGCCCGGACTACGACCGCCAGAAGTGGGGGCCGTTTGCCAAGTCTATGCTTCGACTCGGCGAGAAACTGGGGGGAACCTTTTCCAACGAGATCATCGTGATCTCTTCGCTCATCGCCGATATCACGCGCGAGAGGTGCCACCGGGAATCCAATCTGATTTACAATGGCGTGGATCTGCCAACGAAAAGCACGGATTCTGATTTTCTGACAAAATTGGGGGTTGTATCTGACAAATATGTCCTTGCGGTGGCTCGATTTGTGCCCGAGAAAGGTCTCCATGAC
>CAZAGT010000036.1:5909-21325 GCA_964484515.1 uncultured Desulfobacteraceae bacterium
CCTGATAGCGGCATTCAAGGGTCTCAAGGGAGATTACAAACTGGTCATCGCGGGCGACGCCGATCACGAAACGAAGTACAGCCGGAATCTGAGGCGAAGAGCCGCCCTTGACGATCGAATCGTTCTGACAGGATACATCACCGGGACCGCCTTGAACCAGATTTACTCCCATGCTGCGCTTTTTGTTCTCCCCTCCTATCACGAGGGGCTCCCTATTGCTCTGCTTGAGGCGCTCAGTTACGGTCTTCCTGTCCTGGTCTCCGACATCCCCGCGAACAAGGAAGTCGGTCTGCCAATGGAGAGGTATTTCCGATGCGGGGATGTGGAAGGATTGAGAGAAAGAATCCAGACGCTATTAGGGCGTGGGATGTCAGAAGCTGCGCGGAATATCGTCAGGGAGCAAATCAAAGCGAAGTATAATTGGGATAAGATTGCAGAAGAGACGCTTCAAGTCTATGAAAAGGTACTGACCAAGAGGTTACGTTTGTGGGGAGGCGCCAAGGGTTCCGCGAAATATCTTCGAAACGGCAGCCAATCTGGTTCGCTCCCCTTGAGGGGTTAAGGTGCTGCCAAAGGAGACAATCATGTCGGCCAAGAGAAACGGTGCCAGGATTCTCGTCGTAGATGACGATGAGCTGCTTGCAGACAACCTTGTTGAGTATTTGACAACCCTTGGCTATCAGGCGACAGCAGCATATGGTGGCCGCCAGGCGCTCGATAGATTTGAACAAGGAGATTTCCAACTGGTCGTGACGGATCTGATGATGCCCGAAATGGGTGGTCTGGAACTCCTTCAAAAAGTCAAGGCCTTGGACAATCGTGCCATTATCATGGTCATTACGGGATACGGAACTGTAGAATCAGCGGTTGATGCGATCAAGAAGGGGGCCTACGATTTTGTACCTAAACCATTTAAGATGGATGAACTGGAAGTGATCGTTGGGCGTGCTTTGGAGAAACATACCCTTATCAGTCAGCTCGGGGTGTTTCGAGGTCTGACACTTGCCCTGCTGGTCTCCATTCCAATTTGGCTCGTTTTGGGTATCATTTTGGCTTTTGCCTGGAAGTAACGCTGGATAGACTGAAGGTGGACGGGTTTGAGGCTAGAGGCTTGAGGTTGGAGGCGAGAGATTAGAACTCAAAGGTGGAGCTTATGCCCGACTTCAGCCCGCCCGAGGCGGGTAAACCTTCTACCTTCGATCTGACTCCCTAATTTATCCTTCAGCCTTCAACCCTATGGCCTTGGTCGTGACACCCGGAACTCACTCAGAATCGGCTCCGTGGCATGTGGAATGAAATTTCCCCTGGCCACCCGATAGTGTGTAGGTTTCTACCACTAAACGTATCCATACCCCTGAAAAAAAGGGAAACCCTTTTCCCACCCCGTTTTCGTTCCCGCCTCTGTTCACGCCTAACTGTTTGCAATCGCGCAAGATTTATCTTTGGTTCCGTTTCTGCACGGTTCTTGCTCCCTGCGGGGGTGCCTTGAATAAGGCGAGTTAATCTCAACCCCATTAGACCGTTACAAAGAGCGCCTTCGAGCGTACCGAACGGGGGGCAAGCTGCTCATTCACCAAACGCAAGGGGGGAATTGAAAATGAATTTTTCATTTGAGCACCTGAGGCGTGTCTTTATAGGCACGATTGCTTTTCTGCTTTTGGCTCAAATATTAGTTCTCAGCTCAGTTCATGCAGAAGAGCTGAGCCTGAAAGAGAAGATCCAAAAATCGGCTCAAATAGCTGAGCAAGTCGTTGAAATGGTAGCCCAAGCCGAATCTGGCGGAGATCCGGTGATCATGGAAAAGGCCCTTGAACTGGCGCGAGTGGGATCCAACCTGATCTCAGATGTCATCGCTACGGCCGACCTGGAAGAAGACAAGGACCTGATCATGGCCGCCTTGGATTTGGCCAATAGCCTCAACGCCTCAATTGCTCAACTTAAGGGCACCGCTACCAACCTGGCCCAGATCACAACGGAACCCGAAGTCATCAGCACGGTCGAAAGACTCGTCAGTATTCTCGAGGGCCTAAACCTTGACCATGCACACATGATCGAAGTCGTTAGGGGAAAGGGGATTGTCCCCCGGGCCAAAGGCTATACGCCGCCTCAACGCCCCTCCTTTAATTTGCCGTTTTCGGAGGAACCACCCATCCAGGACGTACGGGCGGCCAGCGCAGTTTAGAAGCCCATGGCTGTGACCAGCAAAGCCAACTTTCTCCATGTTGTCCCGAGCAGACTCTCAATTCAACGCAGCGTTAACCGCTGGGGAGATACAGGATCGGTATTCAGAATTCTGGGTGGCCGCTCATCCTACACGACGTTTCTTACGAGAACCTTTTGAGGCTCTTTCGGAGTGTTAACACCAGGTTATCATGTTACGTGAACAGAACGATATCCTCACACAGACCCATAAGGTCCTGGACATCTGCCTCACAGCCGCGGCCTTTGTCGGTGCTTACTTCATCAAACGGCAGTTTCTCCCGGAATCCTTGCGCGGACTCACTACGGCCCCGAATTACTATATCGTCCTCCTCATGATCATTATCATCTGGTACGCAACATTCAACGTGTATGGCGTCTACCGTTCCTATCGCACTCGCACCTATGCCCAGATTTTCTGGAATATGACCACAGCGGTATCCATTGGGATGCTCATCCTCGGGCTCTGTTTATATTTCTTCAGGATCACCGAGGTTAGCCGCTTGATGATCGGCCTCTTTTACGTCCTCAATATTGTGCTGTTGGCCGTGAACAAGGGAATTGCCTATCGAATCCTTACGCATTTTCGAGAAAAGGGATTCAATTCCCGTAATCTCCTCATCGTCGGAAGCAGGGAAAGGGCCAAAGACGTCATCGAGAGTGTCGGCGACAATCTGGTATCGGGCTATCGGGTGTTGGGGTGCCTCGATACGGATCCCGGGGAAGTCGGCAAGGTGGTAAAAAAGGGGCTTAGGGTCATTGGGACCGTTGACCAGTTGAAGCGAATCTTGTTGGAGCGCGTGGTGGACGAGTTGGTCTTTGCCATGCCCCTGACCAAGATTAATAATGCGGACAAATGCATTGCTGTGGCAGAGGAAATGGGTGTAGCCGTCCGCATCTTGCCCGATTGGCAGATACACAAACTTATGTACAACCCGGCGATCGCCCACATTCGGTTTCAGGACTTTCTTGGCCTCCCCACGATGGGATTGCACTCCACACCGACCGACTACGGGGAGTTGATCATTAAGAACGCTATTGACTACATCTTTGCCGGGATCGCCCTGCTCCTCGCCCTACCCCTCTTCTTCATCATCGCCGCCGCCATCAAGACCGCATCAAGGGGCCCGGTCTTCTTCAAACAAGAGCGTTGTGGTCTCAACGGACGAAAATTCATGCTCTACAAGTTTAGGACCATGGCGACCGATGCCGAAGAAAGGCGCCACGAACTGCAAACCTTGAATGAGGCGGACGGACCGGCGTTTAAGATCAAAAACGATCCTCGCATCATCCCCTTCGTCGGGACCTTTCTGCGAAAGACCAGCTTGGATGAACTGCCGCAGCTGATCAACGTCCTGCGCGGAGAGATGACACTGGTCGGCCCACGTCCGCCGATCCCGTCAGAGGTTGAGGAATATGACATCTGGCAGAGACGGAGGCTCTCGATGAAACCCGGGCTAACCTGTATTTGGCAAAGCACCTCTAATCGCAACGATGTTGGTTTTGAAGACTGGATGAAGATGGATCTGAGTTACATCGACAATTGGTCCCTGGGGCTCGATCTGCGGATCCTCCTCAAGACAGCGGCCGTGGTCCTGACCGGAGCGGGAAGATGAATATGACGTTCGCTCCAAACCCCGCGTGACCCACTTTTACCCTCCCCCCTTACCCACTTCGATATATCTTCCTGCAACATCCCCACCTTCGCACATTCCCTGTACTCCAAAAACATGACCCTTGAAATACGCCCTCCCGTCGCTTAGACTCTGGTAGCCCGAGCCTCGAAGGATGGCTTGTCGGTTGGGGGGACTTGAGAGCGGGACATCCAGCGGCCGGTGTCTGGCAAGGCTGTGGGAAAACGCCCATCAGCCTCAGAGAAGCCGGTTTTTCGACAGCTTCGGCATCGGGTGGTTACCAGCGCAGGAATTTGAAAGGAAAAATCGACTGAAAATTTGAGATCTTGGCCAATGTGACCATCTAGAGGCTCTCTTCATGGGTATCGTCAACGTCTTTAATCTCTCGCTGACCTTCACCGGAAAAACGGTCTTCCAAGACATCGGCTTTCAAGTAGAACCGGGCGAACGCGTGGGCCTTGTCGGGCCCAACGGGTCCGGCAAAACGACCCTTTTGAGACTCCTCGTCGGCGAGGCGTCGCCGGACCAAGGGGAAGTCCGTATCGCGAAAGGGACGCGGATCGGGTACTTGCAGCAGGATTTTCAGGAAGCCGTTTCAGGTACCGTTCGTCGGTCGATGCTGAACGCTATCCCTGATCGCGCCCGTCTCCGGCATGAAATCAGGCGTACGGAGGAAGAACTCAAGCAGGATCCAAGCGAAAAGCTTCAGCTCCGCCTGGCTGCCCTGCATCATGAAATGGCCGACTTGGATCTCCGGTTTCCTCTTCATCGGGCCGAGAAGATCCTGTTCGGTCTGGGGTTTGGACCGAATGACGTTGACAACCCGGTCGCATTATTGAGTGGTGGTTGGATTATGAGGTTGGCCCTGGCCCGCATCCTCTTTCATAACCCCGACCTGCTCCTGCTGGACGAGCCGACCAACCACCTTGATCTCCCGACAGTACGGTGGCTGGAAGGGTTACTCCAAGATTATAGAGGAGCATTATTCTTGATATGCCACGACCGGGAGTTCCTCAACCGGCAGATCAACCGGGTCCTCAGCCTCGAGCCGGAGGGGTTGCGCACATACAGCGGCAACTATGACTTCTACCTCAGGGCTCGGGAGGAGGAAAAAAAATCTCACGAGGCCAGCGCCCGAAATCAGGAGTTAAAGGTCAAGGAAGCCCAGAAATTCATCGTTCGGTTCCGTGCCAAGGCCTCAAAAGCCAGACAGGTTCAAAGCAAAATAAAGCTGATCGAAAAGGAGGAATTGGTCAAGACTCACCAGAGGGTCAAGAAGATCCGTTTCTCGTTTCCCCCTGCGAAACGGAGCGGGAGGATCGCGCTTTCGATAGAGGGGGTCTCCAAGGCCTATGGAGCTAATATCCTCTACCGTGACCTCACTCGCACGGTAGCGCGGGGAGAGCGGATTGCCGTCATTGGCCCCAATGGCGTGGGCAAGACGACCCTACTCAGGATGGTCGCAGGCGAGGAAGCACCCGACCGCGGTCGGATCGTCGCGGGCCACGCGGTCGACATGAGCTACTACGCCCAGCATCAATCGGAGATGCTCGACCCCGCCAAAACGATTATCGATGAGGTCTACCATGTCGTGCCTCATGAAACCGTGGGTTTTGTGAGGAATGTGTGCGGGGCCTTTCTTTTTTCAGGTGATGATGTAGACAAGCCGATCGGTGTACTTTCAGGTGGTGAACGGGCTCGCGTCTCCCTGGCCAAGATGCTGGTGAAGCCGGGCAACCTACTGGTGATGGATGAGCCGACCAATCATCTCGACATCATTTCCGCGGAGGTCCTCATAGAGGCCCTGACGCGCTTTGACGGCACCCTCCTGTTCGTTTCCCATAACCAGTCGTTCATCAAGCGACTCGCGACCAAGATATGGGATATCGGCCGTCGCGGGGTCGTAGAGTATCCCGGGACCCTTGATGAGTATGAAGACCATCTTGCCAAGGCCGGGGCGGAGGCGGAAGGAACCCCCGCGGCCGGGATGACGGAAGGCAGTGACCGGAGCGAGGAGCGGCAGGAAGATTCTCTTAAGAACCGCAAGCTCAAGCGGCGACAGAGGGCTGAGAACAGGCTGCGGGTCGGCGCCAGGCTGAAGCCCCTCCAGGATAACCTAGCTCATTTGGAGCACAGAATCGACGAGCTTGAGAAAAAGGCTCACGCCTTGGAAAAGACCCTGGCCGACCCCGATTTCTTCAAGGACAAGGAAAAGAGTCTTCCCGCTCTGAATCAGTACGACGAGGTCAAAAAGAAGTTGGACGAACTGATCTTGCGCTGGGAACACAAACAGGAAGAGCTAAACGCCACCAAGAAACAGCTGGGCGTTCAGGAAAACTAGGTGAACCTATCCGAATACGTCGAATCGATCAAGAGTCACCCCGACTTCGGGCCTGCCTACACCTACCACCGGCACCTTCCGCCCGTCGAGGCCTCACATGGCGCAGAGATTGATCTGCACCCGAAACTCCGGCGACTCCTTGGCCGCCTGGGTATCGAGAGCCTCTATAAGCACCAGGTTGAGGCCCTCCAACACCTGAGGCAGGGAGCCAACGTCTTGGTTGCGACCCCCACCGCCAGCGGCAAGAGCTTGATCTATAACCTGGCGGTCCTCGAACGGCTCCTGCGGCGGCCGCAGACAAAGGCCCTCTACGTCTTTCCGCTTAAAGCCCTCGAACAGGACCAGATGAAGGCCCTTGCCGCGTTATTGCAGGGAATCGGCGATCCGGCCTTGTCGGCCGCGATTTATGACGGGGACACCTCGGCCTACAGACGGAAACAGATTAGGACGGCGCCGCCGGATATCCTTTTTACGAATCCGGACATGCTCCACCGGGGCATATTGGCGCATCACGAGCAGTGGGAACAACTGCTGGAGAGCCTCTCTTTCGTCGTCCTGGACGAGGTTCACACCTACCGCGGGATCTTCGGCTCCCATGTCAACCAGCTTGTCAGAAGGCTTAAGAGGCTCTGCCGGCATTATGGGAGCCGCCCCCAATTCATCCTTTTGTCGGCCACCATCAGCAATCCACGGGAGTTCGGTGAAACCCTCATCGAAGAGCCAACGGAGGTGGTCGACTCCAGCGGATCCCCTCGATCAGGACAGCATGTCCTGTTTCTAAACCCCGATTCAAGCGCCAACTTCTCGGCGGCCAAGCTCTTCAGCCACGGCATCCGAGCGGGCTTCCGGACTATCGTCTTTACGCAATCCCGGAAGGTGACGGAATTGATACATGTGTGGGTTTCGCAGCTTTCCCCTGCCCTGCGCGACAAGGTCAGCTCCTATCGGGCGGGGTTCATGCCGGAAGAGAGGCGCGACATCGAACGCAGGCTTGCCAATGGAAGCCTGCTGGGTGTCGTCTCCACCAGCGCGCTCGAGATGGGCATCGACATCGGATACTTGGATATCTGTCTGCTGGCGGGTTACCCCGGCACGATTATCAACACCTGGCAAAGAGGAGGTCGGGTGGGGCGCTCGGGCAGGGAATCCCTCGTCATCCTCCTGGCCAAACCCGATGCCCTCGACCAATACTTTATGCGACACCCCGCTGAGCTCTTTGAGCGCTCCTATGAAGCGGCCGTTCTTGATCCTCACAACCCCTATGTGAACCAGGGCCACCTGCCTTGCGCCGCTGCCGAGAAGCCGATCACCCTTGATGACCAGCGATTCTGGACCAAGGACCTCCCCGAACAACTTGAAGACCTGGAACGCCAAGGAGCGTTGACCTGCGCCGCCGAAGGCAAAGCGACCTGGTTCGCGACCAAGCAGAAACCCCATCTGCACGTCAACATCAGATCGACGGGCGAGACCTTTTCGATCTTTGACCGTCGCTCGGGCGAGGCCATCGGGTCGGTCGACGGCATCCGGGCCTTCAAAGAGTGCCATCCCGGGGCCGTTTATCTTCATCGTGCCCGCCAATACCTGGTCGATCATTTGAATCTCAACAAGAAGGACATCATCGCTCACGGGACAGATCTCAACTATTTCACCAGGGCCAACACCGAGAAGGAGACCGAGATCATTCAAATCGACCGCAGTCGGCCAAAGGCACAATTCATTGTCCGCCAGGGCCGACTCAAGGTTACCGAGCAGGTTGTCGGATATGAAAAGCGGGCCCTGCCGGGGCAGGAGCTCATGGGGTCCTTTCCCCTTGATCTTCCGCCCCAGAGCTTTGAGAGTGTCGGCTTCTGGATCGAAATCGAACCGGTCATCGTCAAATGGATCGAAATGAAGGGTCTTCACTTCATGGGCGGAATTCACGCGATCGAGCATGGGACGATCGGGATCTTTCCGCTCTTTGCCCTTTGTGACCGAAACGATATCGGCGGTATCTGCTATACGTATCATCCCCAGATTCAGAAAAGCGCCATCTTCATCTACGACGGGTATCCGGGCGGGGTCGGCCTGGCCCAACGAGGATTCGAGATCATCGAGGACCTCCTTGAGAAGACCGTCGAACACCTGAAGTCATGTGAATGTGACGACGGTTGCCCCTCCTGTATTCATTCACCCAAGTGCGGCTCGGGCAACAAACCCTTGCATAAGGAGTCAGCTGTTCTGATCCTGGAATGCCTGCTCGGCCGGATCCCCCTTGAGAGGCTCCAGGGTGAGACGGCGCAGAAAGAACCCGCGTCCTCGCCCTCACAGGAGGCTTCCATGGAAGACCTATCGCGGCCGACCCGGAACAGCGCCAGGCTCATCTACTTTGATTTGGAGACCCAAAAATCCGCCGCGGAAGTTGGTGGATGGGGTAACAGCCACCTGATGAGGATCTCAGTTGCCGTCATCTTTGACTCGCTTGAGAACCGCTTCATGGCATTTACCGAAGAGGAGATCGACGACTTGATAATCCATTTAGGGAAAGGTGATCTCGTAGTCGGTTTCAATGTGAAACGATTCGATTATGCGGTATTGGGGGCATACACCCACCAAGACCTTTCGGCCCTGGCCACCTTTGATATACTCGAGGATCTTTACCAACGGCTTGGCTTTCGCCTTGGCCTGGACCATCTGGCTAAGGAAACACTTAATCAGCAAAAAACTGCTGACGGCCTCCAAGCCTTGGAGTGGTTCAAGCAGGGGGAGATGGCCAAATTGACCGACTATTGCCGTCACGATGTAGCCATCACGAGAGACCTTTTCGAGTACGGCCTTCAAAAGGGACATCTCATCTACCGGGCTAAACGGGAGGACCGGAGGGTCAAGCTGCGTGTCGACTGGGACCTGGAAGAGCTGCTCAAGCAATAGGAGGGGGTGAGGTTGGGAGGACTGAGCCGAACGAAGCGAAGGGAGAGAAATCCCCAGGTTCGAGGACCGAGGTTCGAGGCAAAAACAAAGGACCTCAGGCAGTTTCTTCTTTTTTGCCTTCAGCCTTCCACCTTTGACCTTCTGCGTATGCTGCAGTGCCGAGACTTTAAGGTCTTCAACGCCTTCTTTGTCCTTAGCCCTGAACGTTGAACCCTGAACCTATGAAAGGGTGCTCTAACTTTAGATCACTTTAGGTCACTTTAGTCACTTTCTTGACTTTCTTGACTTTAGATCACTTTAGACCCGTGATATGAAAGCTTTCAACTGCAAGATGTGCGGGGACTGCTGCTACGGCGAGGGCGGTATCACCCTGAGGGATGAGGAAGTGGGGAGAATCGCCGATTTCCTGGGGACTTCCTCCCATGCCTTTGTCAGCCGGTACTGTGAGACCCTGGATGGGCGCCTCTCGATCAAGAGCGGGACAGACCGGTTCTGCATCTTCTTTGAGAAACGCGGATGTCTCATACACCCGGTCAAACCCCATGTGTGCGCATCTTGGCCCTTTTACTCGGCAAACGTGCGAGATAAAGAGTCCTGGGAATTGGCTAAGGACGCCTGCCCCGGCATCAATCGAGATTGTGAGTTCGCTGAATTTGTCCGTCAGTCCCAGGAATGATACAGATGATGTCATTCTCGTTTAGCCATAAACTCACCGCCCGCTTCGCTCGAGCCGCGGAGGACGCAGAGAAATCTTTTTGCTTTTCGCTGAGACACCGAAAAGCAAAAACCGACTCGCCCTTCGGGTAGAACTGATGGATATCAGTGAATCGCCGCATCAATTATCTGGAAATACTAGCAAACCTTACATTTTCTATTCGTTTCTGTTCGCCATGGGCGATAGCTCTTTATGTTTTCCGGCATCTCAACGGAAAACATAAAGAAGAACACACTCTGCGCTCTTTGCGCCTTTGCGGTGAATATTTTTTTCTACGAGTTAGAAACCCCGTTTAGATGCTTCTGCCGTATTGGTAATTATGTTGAACGATGTTCTTGATCTTATCTTCCCACCCAGGTGCGCTATTTGTCGCGACTTCCTTTGGAGGGCCGAGAAGGAGATAGACCCTGCGGACCGTGCCCTCTGCCAGGGCTGTATTGATCGCTTTCGCGAAGTCGATTCACCTCTTTGTCCCCTATGCGGTCTGCCCCTCGCATCGTGGGTCGAGGAGGATCACTACTGCGAAAACTGCTTGCGGCGAAGGCCTCAATACGAATGGGCGCGCGCGGTTTATACCTATGAGGGGAGCCTAAGGGAAGCCATCCACCAATTCAAGTTTGCTGGGAAAAGCCAGCTTGCCGGAACGTTGGGAAAGCTCCTTGCCTTGGCAACAAAGAAATGGCTTCCGGACCTGAGTGATTATCTCCTCATGCCCGTACCGCTGCACCCCAGAAGACTGCGAGAAAGGGGTTTCAATCAGAGCTTGCTTCTGGCGCGTCAGGTGGCTTCAAGGCTGGGAGCCGAATTGGACCCCCTCTCCCTGAGCAGGGTGCGATACACAAAGCCGCAGACAGGGCTCAGAGGCGATGAACGTCGCAAAAATGTGCGCAGGGCCTTCAGTTGCTCGAATCATTCCTCTCTAAAAGGCAAGGATGTGATCCTGGTCGATGATGTCACCACAACCGGCAGTACCCTTAACGAATGCGCCCGCGCACTTAAGCGATCCGGTGCCAAGCGCGTCTTTGGTACCGCCCTAGCGAGGACCTCTCCGCGGGCCTTGCAGTATAGGGAACTTAACCAGTAAATTCAAAAAGGATCGCTTAATGATGCCCCTCGAAGGGGCTTCCGAGAGTTTATTACAATTCACCGCAAGACGCTGAGGGTTCTTCTGCTTTCCGCTGGGATACCCGAAAACAAGAATCAGCAACCCTTCTAGATTGAGGGGCTTTTTGTGGCTGGGCACCAAATGACTTCCTACCAGGCCTGCTTGTTCACCAAAGCTGAGGGCTTTTCCTTTGCCGTCCTCCTTGCCATGCCATAGCTTTAGCGACGGCAGGTCAACGGCAAATGAAAAATATCCATCTTCTCTCTGTGAACTCTGGGCCTCTAGCGACTTGTCGGGCGTAGCTCGCAGAGCGAAGCCTGAAGCGGGCGGTGAGACTACACCCCGACAATGTCTATACAAAAATGACCTTATGAGTATATGTGAGAGAACGAACGAAATAACGATGGAAACTTATCGCCTCAAGATCAAAAAAATCGCTGATGCCAAAGATGAGGTCGTTCGCCTTAGGGCCGAGGGGCACAAGATCGTATTCACCAATGGCTGCTTCGACATCCTTCATTCCGGCCACGCGCGTTACCTTTTCGCGGCCAGGCAATTGGGAGATCATCTCATCGTTGCCGTCAATAGCGATCGATCCGTCGAGGCCATCAAAGGGAGCGGGAGACCCATTGTAGCGCAGGAAGATCGCGCGGAGTTGGTGGCGGCCCTGGGGTGTGTCGATACGGTGATCATTTTTGATGAAGACACTCCGTTCAAAGTCATCGAGGCCCTCAGGCCTGATGTCCTGGTCAAAGGCGGTGATTGGGCGGAGGAAGAAATCGTCGGCGCTGAGCTGGTCAAGGCGGCCGGCGGCAAGGTCGAGCGGATTTCCTTTGTGACGGGGTATTCAACCACGGATATCATAGCCAAAATCAGACATTCTGAACCCCGATAACCGTCCCATCTTGTGATTTTTCATATATTTAGGGTACTTACACGAAAGTGAAACGGCCATTGCCAGACAAGAATGAGTCTGCTATGTTTCCTCTCTGATTTCAAAGCGTGAGATCGTCACCCTATACGCGCCCATAGCTCAGTTGGATAGAGTGACGGACTACGAATCCGTAGGTCGCAGGTTCGAATCCTGCTGGGCGCGCCAGGAAAATCAAGGGCTTAGCCAACTTTGGCAAGTCCTTTTTTCGTGATGGGTAACGAAATGGGTAACATTTTGGATTTTTAACTCTAGGGCAAACGAAGTTTTTCACATGGCTTCAGGAATTCTGGGTGGGAATTAGGGAAAGATGACAGGGGAAAGGACCTCCGACAGCCTGATAGGCTGTCGGAAGAGAATACTTACGGTAATTCTTTCAGTATAAGGGCGGTTTCCAAGCCGGTTTCTTATTTGTCAGCCTCATTGGAACCGTCTTCAGGTGGGATTCCGAGAATAAGCCAGAACGCCCAGTAACATCTTTGAGATCCATGATCAGAAACCTAACCGTGGGCATCCTATAGAAATCATCGATGTGACGGAGTCGATTGCTTCAGATCCTTGCACACATGCTGGTGGTTTCTGCAATCTAACGATTTGGCTAGCAGCGTGCAAGTCAGCAAATCGGTTTGCACCTCTGACTTCAGCCGCTGATTAGGCGAAAATGTCCCATGTCAATGCCTGACCCCATTATCACAAAATTGAAAATCTTAAGGGCGTCACCCATTATGGCGGCGGAGAATCGGAAAGACTTGGAGAGAAAGGACACGGTCGCCCAGTGTAAAGAGGCGTTGAGGTTCGCCATTGTTCGGGCGAGGATGGCTAAGTGAGCGTTTCGGCTTAGATAACCTCTTTTCCTCTTTCTTCACCAAAACTGGGATTAATGGCCGATCGCTCGCAGTTCCAGGTAAAAACTCTGGTACCGCCCTTTTATCACAGAACGGACTGAGGCTCTGATCTCCAAAGAACTGTTAAACGTCATCACTCATTCGGTTTTAGTTCATTTTGAACAATGCTTCTTACCGCGATGCGACCGGAGCTGAGCGCAAAACTACTTGCCGAACCCTCTGCGAGAAGGTCATAGGTACTGTCATAAAGGCCGCCCATATCCTGACCAGTCACATATAGGCCCGGAATCACGTCTTCATCCCCATCAAGTGCTTGCATATTTGTGTTTATCTTGACACCTCCCAGCGTCAAGAAAAACGCGCGAAGCCCTCTCAGGGCATAATACGGACCATTCCTCGTGTCAAATTTTACAAGATGCTCCCGTTTACGGCTGAAATCCGGATCTCTTTTCTGGTCAGCACAACGATTAACCTTCTCGATTGTGACACGCAGTCTTTCAGGTTTGACCTGTATTTTTTTTGCCAACTCTTCAATCGTATCGGCCTTGAAAGCAAAGCCTGATTCAATACCCTTCTGAATACCTCTATTAAGAGCCGTCATTTTCTGGCCTGGAACGACAATGGCGTTGAATGGTGTAAGTGGACCCTTCTCAACCATATATTTTTTCATGTTCCTGTCAAAAATAGACCACATCAAACCACCGTTCGACGTCATCGCATTGTAGACATCGCTAAATACCGAACCAAATGATTCATTGTAGAAACGATCGCCGTGCTTATTGACCCATAGGAAAGGTTGACTCAATGCACAGCGCATCTGCTGCATGTACTGGGGTCCTCTAAATTGCCGAATTGCCGGCTCATTGTCAAGATACGGGCTATTCCCTGCAAGAGTCCCCATGCCGGCAAGCGCGGCATTAACGCCTAAAGCCAGGTTTATTCCGTCACCTGTCCTGCCATCCACGGCCGGCCCTCGGTACATGAGTTTGGCCATTCCCGAAGTACTGACATCAGGCACATACTTCTTCAACATCTCCTTGTTGCTGACAAAGCCGCCGGTTGCGATGATAACGGCTTTTGCCATTACAGCTATCGTGTCACCTTTAGCTTTCTTTGCCACTACTCCGATCACTTCCCCCTCATCATTGGTCAGTAGTTCTTTTGCCGGCGTCCTGGTTAAGATCAACCCTCCCTTCTCTTTGATCTTTTGCGACATAATCTTCACAACGCGAGCTCCATGGCCCTCAAAAATGTGCCACACCTGTAAGCTTTTTTCCGGCGGAAACATGGTCCTAATTCCCTTAATCCTTACTCCATGATCCGATAGCCAGTCGATTGTATTCCCGGACTCGTTGAGAAGGGTACGTATGACCGCTGCATTGCAGCGCCAATGGTGAAATTCCATGACTTTGGCAAAAACCATGTCCGTCGTTGTTTGGATTCCGTTTTCCTTCTGGTGCCGGGTACCGATCCCCAGAGAACCCTCCGGAAAGAGACCCGCACCGCCGAGAAAACGCATTTTTTCGAGGACCATCGCCCTTACGCCACTTTCAGCCGCGGTTAATGCTGCTGAAAGGCCGCTTAACCCACCACCGACAATAACAATGTCGGTCTCATACCCCTTGTCTGCTAAAGAAGATCCCGACGACTTACTGATGGATTCCATTTCCCTCACCTTCTTGTTCCTGTGCCTAACTGTTGACTAGCGGCACTTAAGAATCTAGCTTCCCCTTCAAAACGTTCAATTCCGGAGCTTGACGCCCGAAAAACCAAAACCTCTCATTTTGCCTTAGGTCGCGATCAGCTGCGCCTGGCAGAATCTTATAGCGAAGTGAGCTTCACTTTGCGCAGCGGCTTGGCAAAGCCGGTGACCGCTCAGGACCTCCATGCAAAGACCTCCCTTCAGTTTTGGCGTGCAATCGCCGCGATTCTTGGGACGCCGGATCCGAACCATCTAATCCAAGCAATGTCGCAGGTTTCCCGGCGAGATATTGCCACCACTCAGAATGAGGGCAATGGTTTTTTCTCGGACGCGCTCCTTTAGTCCTAGTGCGGCTGCTAATGGAGATGCGCCAGCATGTTCCGCTAGCGTTTTAGCCTTTTCCAGGTAAAGGCGGACCGCTTGGCGCATCGCCTCTTCCTCAACCAGGACGAAGTCATCCAAATAGCGCCAGAGAATTTGTTGCGGCAGCATAAAAGGGGCGCGGGTTGCCAATCCTTCAGCCTCGGTTTCCATCCGTGCGGTGGTATATCGCTGGTTCTTCCACGTCAGAAAAGCGGCAGGAGCGGCCGCCGCCTGCACACCAATCACCTGGATATCAGGGTTGACCGTTTTCGCCACGAGGCAGGTACCAGCCGCGCCGCTCCCGCCGCCAATCGGGACGAAAATCATCTCCACATCCGGTTGCTGTTCCAGAATCTCAAGACAGTAGGTTCCCACACCTGCTATGAGGTCGGATTCATCGCCGGAGGAGATGTAGCGCAACCCCTGCTCTTGCGCCGTTTCCTCACAATACGCCTTCGCCGCATCAAAGTCTTTGCCGTGAAGGACGACTTCGGCTCCATAACTTTTCATCGCTTCCACTTTCACAGGATTAGCCCCTTCGGGGGCGACGATAATGGCACGAACGCCAAATAGCTTAGCGGCGTAAGCGATGGATTGGCCGTGATTCCCGGTGGAAGCGGTGACCACGCCCTGTTCCCGTTCCCCGGGAGTTAATCGTGACACGAGGTTAATGC
>CAZAGT010000036.1:21335-22670 GCA_964484515.1 uncultured Desulfobacteraceae bacterium
ACATGCCACCTCGCACCTTGAATGCGCCAACAGGCTGGTAGTTTTCGTGCTTCACGAAGACGCGTGCCTCCAACAGCCTATCCAGGGTGGGATAGTTATACAAGGGTGTTGGTGACAGGTAGCTGGCAATAACCCGCCGGGCTTGTAATACATCTAAGAAGGTCGGTACGTTCATTGATGATTTCCTTATGTGCACTCGTTAATAGCGTTCTTTCATGAGCTTGCTGCGTGACGAACTTTCATAGGGACCGCAAAAATGTCGTCTTTCTATTCGTCTCAAGGATAGGAGCACAACCCCTTGATCTGCTATGATGAGCGGGGTCCGGCTTTTATAGCAGACGTGAGTGACAATCGCTGAACAGGCCATAGACCCGTACAGGGGCTCCTGATCTGCACGTCTATCCGCTTGATCCTCCACGACCACTCCCCTCACCTTACGTGTCACGCCTCGAAACACCCCAGCAACTCTCTGTTCGCATCGTAAAGCTCGAGATGCTGCCCAATTCCATTCCGAGTCTTCACTTGAGCTGGCACCTTAAAAAAGACTTTACTCGCATCCATACCTCCGGAACAAGCCATCACTGTGCCGGCGAACCGTCCGGAGCCGAGGCTCCACACGGGGCCTGTTCAGGATTCCTTTCCAGTTCTAGAAACGGGCAAGTATTTATCATCACAAACAAAAGTTGCCAGGTCAAGTTCAATCCTTCAAAGACCACCTAGCCGAAGTTAGAGTCACGGATTGTCCTCCCGCTCCCTGCTCTTGGATTGTCGGCTTGGTCTCTTGGGGAATCCGCTGCATACCGCAAGCTGCCTGAGAGATGCGATCGATAATGTGCTCCGAGGTCTCGATCGGGATTGGGGAGTTCTAATGGTTGGCCGCATCCCCACTGCCTGCATCTTCGTGACCAGTCCGGGAAGGTACAAAAGCAGATCTTGATGTGTGAAAATGCTAAGACCCAAGCAAAAGGGCAGGGATAAACCCTGCCCGGGAATCAGTCCTGGGGGACGTCCATTAAACTACATCTAGAGAATGAAAGAAAGAACTGAAGTTGTAAAGCTATGGACGTCCCCTATTTCTCGCCCTGCACAAGAAGTCGGCCGTCCTGATCCTGGAGTGCCTGCTTGGCCGGATCTCCCTTGACAGACTTCAGGGCGAAATGGCCGAGGAAGAGCCCGCAGCGACGCCTTCACAGGACTCCTACCCACGAGATCTTTCGCAGCCAACTCGCAAGACCGCCAGACTCATCTGTTTCGATCGAGGGACCTAAAAATCCGATTGAGTAAACCCTACTGTTGCATAAACAACACGTCGAAAAGTGTGGAAAGACAAGAATA
>CAZAGT010000037.1:0-22112 GCA_964484515.1 uncultured Desulfobacteraceae bacterium
TCCCTGAACGGCATCTGGATCACCTCTTCGAGCGTCTCTATCAGGCGGATGACGGCTTATCCAAGACACACGCAGGCATGGGTATCGGCCTCTATTTGAGCAAACAGAACGTTGAAATGCACGGGGGCACGATATCCGTCAAATCAACGGCAGGCCGGGGGACTACGTTCAGGTTTAGCTTGCCGCTCCATGCTGACCAGAGCGTCCCTATTAAGAATTCGCCCTACAAAGGTCCCGAACGAAGGGTGAGGAACCAGGGGCGAACCCGTTTGGAGCGAAGGGCATCCGACCGGAAGAAGAAATTTGAATACCAATTGGGGCTCGGATTGGACAACCCTCCGGGAATGCCCCTTCGCGAAGATCTCAAGCGATACGAGAATCGCAGGCCCGGCTCACCCAGCGTTTTGATCGTCGAGGACAACCTCGGCATGATGAAAGTGGTCGCCGCTGCTCTCTCCGATGAATACAATCTGCTCCTGAGTCACGATGGATTCGGCGCGTTGGATAAACTGAAGGATCACGGGGATCAGATCTCCCTTATTCTCTCAGACGTCATGATGCCCGGGATGAGCGGATTTGACTTTTGTAGCGCCGTGATGGCCAACGACGGATGGAAGCAAATTCCACTACTTTTTGTCACGGCACTCCTGAGTGAGGAGGAGCAGATAAGAGGGTTCCAGCTAGGCGCCGCCGACTACATCGTGAAACCGTACAACCTCAAGATACTCAGGGAGAAGATCGCTCATTGGATTATGCGCCGGGAATATGAGGCGCTTCTCATCGAGATGTCGCGTTCCCTGGATCAGCAGGCAAAAAACATGGCCAGGATCAAAGACATCATTATTCATGAGATCCACAACCCTCTTCAAGTGATCAGCGGAGCCGGAGATCTACTAGCCAAGCTGAGCGTTTCTCCTGACGAGGTGTCCGTGGAAAAGTTAGGAAAAATGACGGAATACATGGAACTCCTACAGCAGGGGATTCAATCTTTGACATCGGTCATAGAGACTTCCAAACTCATTGGCGGTGAGGGTTTCATCCCCAAGCGACCCGAGACCCTTACGGCCCTTTTTGATGCTTCGCTGGCGCAGTGTTTTCATTTTTTGGACAATATCAGGGTGGACGTGGATCTTGCTGCTGCGGCTCAAAGCCATATACTCTGCGATAAGCGAATGTTGGTCCAAGTTTTCGTCAATTTGATACGCAATGCGGCTGAAGCCATCAAGGAGCGAGGCCGCAACGGCGATGGGGTTATCAGTGTGAATGCCGAGGTTGAGCCCGAACGACACGTGGTTATGGTTATCCACGACAATGGGATCGGAATGGACCCTGAGACCAAGAAGAAGCTCTTTAAGCTCAAATTTACGACGAAGAGAGACGGAACCGGTATCGGGTTAAGTCTTTCAAAAATGGTCCTCAAACTACACGAAGGCAGCATCCGAGTAGAATCGGAAAAGGGCGGAGGGACGACCTTCTTTATCCAACTGCCCGTGTGCAATTCAGAAGTGCTGGCTCCACAGACCGCCCCCCCCTCAGCCTTAAGATCAGGCACCTTCACTGCACAGCGATGAATGATCCTGGCGAAATCGCCGGCCCTCTCACCCACTGAGGCATGACCGAAGCTCTTACTACTCTGCTGATGCATGTGTTCACGGGCGACAAATTCTTTAGTCGTTGACGAACTGTCTTTTTTTGATCATAAAGGTCTCGATCCGCCCGGAGCCCAGAAGCGTTGGCAACGGATAATCTCAATTCGAAGCCAGGGGACACCATTTTGACCCGTACCGATTCCTATTTGATGGAGGACGTCGAAGAGATCTTACGGCTGGAGAGCAAGACGGATGTGGAGGTCGTCCGAAAACAGGCCGAGTGGTGCGGCCTAAGACCGGGCCTGCGGGTGCTCGATGCAGGGTGCGGAACAGGTTTGGTGACTTCGATTCTGCATGAGATGATCTTGCCGGGAGGAGCGATTGTCGGGGTGGACAACTCTGAGGAGAGAATACGATTTGCCCGACAGAAGTATGGAAACGCATCCAGCATTCAATTCCGGCAGCTGGACCTGAGGGATTCCATCGCCGACCTAGGCGAATTCGATCTGATCTGGTCGCGCTTCTTCCTGGAGTTTTACCGCCTTGAGAGCGCCGATATCGTCAAAAACCTCTCTGATTGCTTGAAACCTGGTGGTTATCTCTGTTTGCTCGATCTGGACCACAACGTGCTCAACCATTATGAAATGCCTGCCCAGATGGAAAAAGTCCTCTTCAAGGCTATGCGAAAGATAGAGATGGAGAACAACTTCGATCCCTATGTCGGACGTAAGTTATATGCATATCTCTATGATTTGGGCTTTGGCAATATCGAAATAGACCTTAAGGCGCATCACCTGATCTATGGGGAAATGTCGGAGAAGGAGCTCTTCAATTGGGGCAAAAAATGGGAAGCCGCCGTGCGTCACGCGGGAGACTTAATTGGTGAATATCCCGGCGGCGTCGTTGGATTGGCATCCGATTTCATGCACTTCTTTAGGGATCCCCGCAGGTTCACCTATACGCCCTTAATCCTTTGCAGGGGAAGGAAGCCTCTCTGACTCTGGCCCTGGTAGGGACCTATACGCTCGCATCTAAACGACGGGATTCCGATTCTCCCTCGAGAACCTGCCGAACGACACCCAGCATTTCTTTGACCTGATAGGGCTTGGCGACGAAACCCTTCGCCCCTGCTTCAATAGCCTCTTTGGCCGCTTCATTCACGGAGTATCCGCTGGCCATCAGGATCTTTGCCTCGGGATTCAACTCCAGAAGTCCTCTTAGGCATTTGTCCCCACCCATTCCCGGCATGATGAAATCCAAGATGACCAGATCGACTGCTTTGGGCTCCTTTTCAAAAAGTTTCAGAGCGCTCTCTCCGTCGGGCGCGGTGAGCACTCGATATCCAAATCGACTCAAAACCTCCTGGCCCAACTCTCGAATGCTCTCTTCGTCATCCACCAACAGGATGGTCTCGCCGCCACCTCTCTTTAGGGAGGTGACCCGCTCAAGTACGGGGCTCTCACCCTCCACCTCCCTTACCGGGAAGTAGATGTCAAAAGTGACCCCCTGTCCCGGCGGGCTGTTAACCGTCATGTAACCACCGTGACTCTGCACGATTCCGTAAACCATGGCCAATCCAAGCCCGGTTCCCTTGCCTGTCTCTTTGGTGGTAAAGAAGGGCTCAAATATGTGTTCAATGACCTCTTTCTCGATCCCCTGTCCCGTATCCGAGACTCTCAGACGTACATATCTCCCAGGCTTGCATCCCAGATGACTTCGACAGTAATCCTCGTCTAAGGTCACACTTTCGGTCTCGAAAACCAGCTTGCCGCCTTCGGGCATGGCGTCGCGCGCATTGATTCCCAAATTCATCAAGATTTGTTCAATCTGCACGGGGTCCGCGTCAATAATACCGATGTCTTCCGCCAGACGGCATTTGATTTCGATCATCTTCGGGATCGTTCGGCCAAGCATTTTCACGACTTGCGTCACTTCTTGATTGAGACTCACCGGTTTGAGTTGGCTCTCGAGTTTTCTGCCAAAGATAAGAAGACGCTTGGTAAGATCACTCGCCCTCTGCGCCGATCTTTCAATCGCGTAGAGCTTTTCATAGTCAGGGTCACTCCGGTCCTTTCCCATCAGAATGATTTGGGTATAACCGGAAATGGCCTGCAAAATATTGTTGAAATCGTGAGCAATACCTCCTGCCAGGGTGCCGATGGCCTCCATTTTGTGAGCCTGAAGCAGCTGGGCTTCGAGTCTCTTCTTTTCCGAGATGTCTCTGAGCATCATGAGCATACCCGCAGCGTTGCCCTCATCATCGGAGTAGCGGGACGCGCTGATGCTGACGTCCAAGAGCCGCCCGTTTTTCGCGTGAAGCTTTGTTTCAAAGTCCTGAATCGGCTCCCCGATCCTGAGGATTCGCTCTATGCTCAGCTTTATCTCTCTGATCTCGGATTTGGGTATATTCGGGATCGGTTTGCCTTTCAACTCCGCCATGGTCCAGCCAAAGATCCTCTCAAAGGCAGGGCTCAAATAGTGCGTGTTGCCGTCAACATCTGAGATGACGATGGCATCAGCCGAGGAATGCAAGACGGAGCGGTAGAGTTCCTCCGCCCTTTTGGATTCGGCATACAGCTTTCTATACCTCTTCTCGCTCTCCCGCAGAGCGTCTTCCGCTATCTTGCGTTTGGTAACGTCGCTGCCGATGCAGAGGATCTCATTGAAATCGCCTTCTTCGTCAAAGATGGGTTTATAGGTCCAAGCGATCCATACTGGATGACCCTCTCTGAGAACATTGACGCTCTCAATGACGCCCTGCTGCTCTGGATCCTGCTGCAGGGAGACAATCAATCTGTTTAGATCACGTTTCGTAGCGGTTCCGCGCGGCAGAATAGTGCCCTCGACGTTCTTCCCGAGAATCGCGTCTTCGCTAAAGCCGAAAAACCGCTGTGCGAACTCGTTAAAGAATGTGATATTTCCATGGATATCCATTCGGAGAATAATACTATTTGCGTTTTCAACGAGATCACGATATTTCTTCTCACTCACCTGGACCTTCTGAAAGGATCTGGCGTTGATGATACTCACTGCCGTTTGAGACGCCACACCCATCAAGAGACTCATATCGCTTTGGGTCAACGCCCTCTTCGAGCTGACATTGTCGACCGCCAATATACCCAGTGAGTCCTTTTCATAGACAATGGGAACGCAAATAAGGGACTGCACTCCCATCCGTTTGGCCAATTCAAGACTCCTCTTCGAAATCCCCGTCTCGATCGTCGTGATATCGTCAATTAAGAACGGACGTTGCTCTTTATAGGCCAAGACGAAAATCCCCCTAGACTCTGGTTTGTCCAAGTGAAACCCCGTCTTTTGCAGGATCTCCTTTTCGCTGTCCGTATAGCCGTATCCGGCCGTGTAAAAGAGCATACTCCGCTTGGGATCAGCCAACATGATGATGCCACGCTCAAAATCGAGCCGTTTCTCCATGACCCTGACGACGGCCTCTAAGAGCTCGTCGATATCCAGAAAGGTGGAGGTGGCCTGACCGATCTCTTGAACGAGTAAGGCATTATTATAGCGGATATTGATCTCTTCCAGGTGGTTCTCCGCTGCATCTCCTTGAATTTCAATCGTTTTCGTAAGTTCTTTTTTCTCAAGATGTTCCGCAAGAAGGGCAAAGGATACGGTGGCGATTCCACAGCTCAAAAGGAGGATCGCCATGTCTATGGAGGGGACAAAAAGAAAAGCCCCGATGACCGCGAGGGCAGCCGACAGGATAAAATACCTGCGAAGTCTTTTGAATAAGAGAGCGGGTGACTTCTGCCAGGTAACGATGTACCGACATTTGGCATCACCCTTATGATAACAGGAGGGATGTTCGACCCTTGCCAATCTATCTGTAAATATCTTAGCTAGAGACTCAAAGATCCCTATCCGATTCTCGCACTGATAAGGCTTTTCGTTCACTCCGGGTTTCGGCGTGCACGTCACTTCTACCCTGTTCGATCCCAGCCTCCGGGTTTCAACATCTGCCCCCCGGCTGACGAGCGTATAAACCCGTCCCATCAACAGGTAGATCGACGCCAGGCTCACAAGGCCTAAGGTGAACTGCTTCGCCGGCCCGATTCCCCCCGTCGAGGCCGCGTGGCGTCCCGCTTCTCGGGCAACGCTGGGATTCCCCGTGGCCTTGACCAAAATCTCGTTGAATCGATCAACCTGTTCCTGATTGAACCAATGGGCCGGATCTTCGGCCTCGTGAACGGTCATCCCCGCATCTTCAACTAATGAATCGATATTGAGCTCAGGATACGACTCCTTAACATATTCAACGAAGATTTTGATGATTCGGCTGTTGTATAAGGGGGTTTCGTTGCTCATTCTCAGGAACCTTCTTCAGTCTTGGGTGCAAATAGAACGGTGGAAGTCCATCAACCATCTAGCTTGCGCTTGAAAGATTCACAAGATATCCTCATCCTCGCCCTCCGTCTTGGGAAGGGCCGCGAGCCTCCTCAATAAGCCCGATAATCACCATGAAAGCCATTATTTTTGTTTGAACTTATGGTTAAAGCTATCCTTTTGAAACGATCATTCTTGCTCAATTGAGGTTCAATAAACAATTCCTTCTAATACTAGCACAATCATAATCTGAAGACCATAATGAAAATCATTGAGAGAGAGACCAAAGCCGGTTCTTATCAAATCCTCATGAGATCTCGCAACTCGCCGATGACCTCAATGCGCCCGACAGTTACCATCGGTGTCCTCGGCGGCGGAGCTGGGATGATGGTCCCTCTCGAATATGATGATGGCACCTTCCTTCTCGAACCAGGCCTGCCGGCCAGCCTGCATCCGATCAGGAAATCCCATCATGAGAGGCTTTCAAGTTGACACGACCCCCGTTTTTTCATACCGTTCGGCGTGTCGTCTGAACGCCTAGATTCCTCAAGACCCCGCCGCGAGAGGAGCCAATTGCCTCGTCTTCTGTTTATAAACCCTGCAAACCGCCAGAAGGGCTTGGGCACCACCAAAGCGACTGCCTGGCCTCCCCTAAACTTGCCCTATTTGGGAGCCCGCACACCGCAGCACTACCAAATAGACGTCATCGACGAAAACATAGAGCCCTTCCAATATCGTGACGCGGACATCGTCGGGATTACCGGTTTTACCCCTTCCATCTACCGTGCCTATCAGATTGCTCGCACCTATCGCCAAAAGGGTATTACGACCGTCATGGGGGGTATCCATGTCTCCATGATGCCGGAGGAAGCCCTCTCCTTCTGTGACGCGATTGTTGTCGGCGAAGGCGAGGATGTCTGGCCAGAGGTGCTGAAGGATTTTGAGAGGGGTTCTTTGCAGCGCACCTATCGAGGCACCTTGGTTGATCTGGCGAAGCTACCGTTACCTCGACGGGACATTCTCAATAATTCATTCTACAAGTGGGCCAGCATTCAAACATCGCGTGGCTGCCCCATGAACTGTAGTTTTTGCTCTGTGACCGCTTTCAACGGCAGACGTTTCCGCAGACGTCCCCTGGATGCGGTCATTGAAGAACTGAAACGCATACCTCAGAAACTGATCATGGTAGCAGACGACAATATCCTTGGCTATGGTGAGGAGGACCTCCAATGGGTGAATGCTTTTTTCTCCAAGATCCTCCAAGCCGGGATCCGAAAGAGATTCTTCGTCCAAAGCTCTATCCTGCTGGGTGAGGATCGCGAGCTTATCCGACTGGCTGCCAGAGCCGGCGTCAAAATTGTCTTCATAGGGATCGAGTCGCTCAATCCTGCGACGCTTCGTGCTTATCAAAAAGGAATCAATTTGGAGCGCGCGCGTCAAAACCGGTACAAGGAGCTGATCGGAAGAATTCGGCAAGGTGGAATCGCCGTCATTGGTGCGTTTATGTTAGGCAATGATGACGATGACCGTGACGTCTTTTCAAGGACGCTGCAATTCGTAAGATCTTCCGGCATCGACGTGCTTCAGCTGACAAAACCCACTCCCCTGCCGGGGACCCAATTGTGGAAGGAATTAAACGAACAAGGCAGGATCTTGGACCGGGAGTTCCCGAGAGCATGGGAGAACTACCGCCTTACCAAGATGGTCTTCGAACCGGCAAAGATGTCCATCGAGGAGGTTTACAAGGGCTTTACGCGTCTGAGGAAGTCCTACTATGGAACACTTGAAACCCTGAGAAGACATGCTTCGACTTTCACTGCAACCAAAGACATCAGTGCATCTCTGATCGCCTTTAAGTTCGATTCATCCTACCGGAAGAGCTTTCGCCATTCCGAGCACTACCGGCTTTATGGCTAAGTATCGAAGAAGGACGGCTGCCCCCCCGTTCCTCTTTGAAGGGATGCCGACTTCCCCACCGAGCGGTTCGTTCGAGCGACCTCAGATCTATGAAAACCCTAACGTTGCAAAAGTCGAGGATGCTGCAGATTCAAGGCGTCAAGGGTGCAGCCGTAGTCACCTACTGCAAGCCCTTGACAACGCAGAAGATGCAGTATCATCGGCTTTCCCGAAGGGTAAACAACACGGCGTCTTTCGGATTTCGCTGGATTCAACTACTGGTGATATCCAGGATTAACCTCAAAAGGGGCAGAGAGATTGATATTCTTGTCTTTCAACACTTTCCGGCGTGTTGTTTATGCAACAGTAGGGAAAAGTCAATCGCCGAAGCGAGGGCTCCTTTTAGGCGACACGCTCAGAACTAGTCCCAACGCACCCTGAGTCTTTTCTGTCCGTATTCCATAAGCTTGCCGATCCCACGTGTGTCACAGATCCAGAGAAAGTACTCCTTGGCAGCTCGCGGTGCGTTTTGACCGTCCAGGTAGGTAAAGGGGTAGACAAGGAGAGGGACCTTTTCAGTCTCGTAGACACCCGTCAACTGATTGATGGCCGCAGACAGCATCTCCCAGGGCAAACCCTCGGGATTTGTGACGAGAACCTTGACGCAGTTCAACAGTTCCGAGAGGTTGAATCCCAGATCAGATCGATTGACGATGAGGACAGCCTTAAGCTGCCCCTTGTAGACAAGCGCGTATGCCCTCCAACTACGCACAAAACCAAGATTAGCGTAGAGTTTTTCAAATGATTCCGTGCTGGAATTCCGCCCCTCGATTTGCAGCATATCCAAAAGAAGCCCACCTGATTCGCGGTCGTAGAATCGACTCAGTTCCCAAAGGTCCAGGCTTGAGCACTCCTCCAGCGACCACCCCCTCGGTAGGCTCGTGGCTAAGGAAAGGGTTGTATAAGGCAGATAGGAGAAGAGATCCAACGAACAGCCCCTGGGGTTGTTGAGGAATTTATGAAATCCACCAAACACCTGATAAGGGAATCTATTCTCGGGACGGTAATAACAGCAAATGTAATCCATCTTGGAAGAGGGAAATCGATAGGCCGCATTCAAGTGATACATCGTTTGCTTCAGGACGTTGAACCCGATCCGTCTGCTTTCCAGCTTTGTAGCGGCGTGGTGTTGCATCATCCATGCTCGTTCGTAGGCCCGCACCATGGAGACATGGCCGTAAATCCGGCCATTTCGTTGATAGGTGAAATGTCTCGCAACTTCCGGGTTCTCCCGGTAGAGCTTCTCAAACGTTGCCCTAAAATGATCTCGGTGAGACTGGATAAGGCTGTATTTCTTGGGATAGAGAAAGCCCGATTCAAAAAAGAATCTCCACAGCGCCTCCGTGTCCACCTCGTTTGAAATATGGGTATAGGGATCGTGGGCATTGGCGAGGATTTGATTGAAATGGGTGAAACTCCTCGTATCCATGTCGAGCAATGCAATACCGGACCTCGTGACCCTCTCGAACTCCTCCTGTCGATAGATCACCTGCGCGGCACACCTCATCCTGATGCCGCCCGCGAAATCGATGTCCAATTCCGGTATGATCATACCCGGAAGGAGCACTGCCTCATTGGCGTTCTCGAATACGCTGAATCCAGATGAAGATATATCCGAGACCTCAAGTTGAACTTTCTTTTCAATCAGGGGATGTTCGAATATCACTCTCGGGGAAGGCACGAGGTGCTCGCGTGGATTGCGGATCCTGTTTCCCGCAGAGCTTCCCAGAGAGATCCTTTCGGGCGCCAGGACGATTTCCCGCTCACGTAACAAACCCGTTTGACGTAGACAGCGGCATCGCCCCGAAAAGAGGATCTGCTGCTCAGAACGGAGTTGAATCGTGGTGAGATCCTTCGGATTGAACCAGTGAAAGGAGGTCGACGAATCAGGCCTGACCCTGACACTGAATCCCATTGGACTGAAATTCAGGAGCCTTCCACGCGCGGAAAACCCGTTCTGGATCAACTCGACCTCAACATCTCGGCATTTATGCCGCTTCGTGCGGCGCTGCCCGACCACGTAACTCATCTCCGGCAAATCCACAGTAAATATCGTCTTACTCGCTGATATGAGGTTCGCCGGGATCAACATCATGGACTGTCCGTTATCGATGATCAAATGATGAAACTCGTAGTTTTCGATTGCCAGCCTCGAAGACAGCTCGTCGGAGAAGCGGCAGGTCAATGCAGTGCCAAGGCATGGCTCAACGTGGGCTTTTAGTAGCAGGTTCTCGTTGTGCTTGGAATCATGCAAATGGATGAGAATGCGTTGATCCGTGAAATGGACATGATTGAGCTCATTCCTCACGGATTCGAGGCCGATCCTTTGGAGCCGTTGGTATTCACCAATAAGCCCCCCGCGTCTTAGCGAAAAGGACCTGAGAGGCGCTTTTTCACGCGAGATAGTCTGAACGAGCCTTCTTGGGGACCGCTGGTGGTGCTCGCTATCCGTCCTACGCTCCTCCATGCACCTCTCCTCGGCCCCTCAACCGCCAAACTCAGCGGATCTTCCGTTGAGGCTGTCAGAAAACGCCCATCTGCCGTTCGACAGTCTCGTTACAATCCGTCAATTTCCTCGTACACAAACAGAATGCCTTCCCGGAAAAACATGCTGAAGACCCGATAGGGCTCCGTCGTTCCGCCCCTCAGGAGTAGATTGACACGCATCATCTTGATCCCCTCCTGCGGGGTGGGGGAGACCTTTTCGTAGATTTCCTCGAGGATATCGATTTCGCGGCGCGAGATCCCCTTGTAGAGCTTCGGGATCCACGTCTTCGAGAACTTCGTTTTGGCGTAGGACATGTGACACGTCACCAGGTCCTTCCAATTTTTCACGAGATTGTGAAATTCCCAATTAAAGAGAAGCTTGAATATGCTTCGCGCATCCGGATCGCGGATGATGTCGACAGATTGTTTAAATATCTTCTGCTCGGCGAGTTCGTTGATCCAAACCACCTCAAAATTGAAATTCAAAAGGTATGCGGGAAAGGAGAAGTCCTCCAGCGTCAACGCCAGCGCCTTTTCTCCGACGCCACCGACCGCATCACGAACGGTCTCCTTCCCCTCGTCCTCCCAATCATCCGTGTCCAATGGCTGATCGCGTATCTCTTCCCCCCCACCACGAAACTGTCTCGCGATCTCATCGATTGAAAGCCCTTCGCCTTTCAGCCTCTTAACAGTATCAATCCTGTCCAGGACACTTAATGGGAAGTAACCGATGATCTTGACTCCTTTCATGTCTTCGCGGCCCTTGCCCACCAAAGGCCTTGGCAGGATGCCCATCTTGATATAATTATTTAGCGTCGCGCGCGAAATACCGGTAATCCGCAAGACATCCTTGCTGCTAATCAGGTCATCCGTCCCGGAACCAACCATCGAAGTAACCTTTAGACTGTATACCAGATGAGCTTAGACACTTTACCATAAAATTAGACAAAAGTCTAATTCTTTTTGGACTTATAGATTTGCGCTACAGATGATGTCAAATCAGATGACACCCAAAATTTGCTCTTCCGTTCACCTCAGGCGGTGCCACCAAAGTCTCTGAAAACGCTTCCTTTTGTCCTTTTGCATGTTAATATACTGAAATGAATGGGAATTTTCACAATCCTTTTTTTGCACTTATTTCAAGGAGTTCTTTTCGTTTTCTGCTTCGTGTATAAACGATCCACGTAATCCGATCTTGCATATACTGTCTTTTTTAGCCATTCTTATCTCGCTTGATCGTTTCTCCTGGAGCCATCCAACAGCCTCCTCTCCAAATGCCTCCCTGACCACTTGTGTGATAGGGGCCGCAAAAAATTTCAGCCTTGGCATTCATGAATTTAACCTCTGAGATATAGTTAGATGTTACGTGGGGTCAGAAGGGCATACTGGGACGGGGAGGTGATTGCCTAGTTTGTACTGTATAAATACAATCTCTCAACCTGTAGATAGACAGCGTTGGCAGGGAAGAGAAAACGGAAAGGTGCGGTTGAATCAACGGCTAATTGACAGGAAGTCCTTTCGTGGGAGCTGGGAGCGGATCGCCCCTTTGAGGAGGAGCCCGAGACCGATGGGCTGATTCTTAAAGCAAAGGATGACATAGCCGTCCCGTTCATCCTTCAAGCCCGATATGCTCTTTCCGTTGAGGAGGAGCTCCAGTTGAACAGTTTCAATCGGATAGACCCGTTTGGTGGCCAAGCGGCCGAACACCTGAATGAATTTGGTGGTCGGTTTCAGGAATTCCTGAATCTGGTTAAAGGCTCGCATCCCGACAATCGACACCTTCAGGTGGGAGATCTGTTCAACAAGCGGCGTTTCTCGCAGGAGCCACCAACTCTTTTTCCGCTTGAAGAGGAGATATTCATCAAAGGTCTCAACAGGAATCCCGAATTGCGTTTTCAGATAGGCATAGAGGCGGTCCCGATCATGCCTGCCGACCGATTTTGGCCATGAAGAATCCAACCGAATCGATGTGGTGCGGATAGAACCTCGCGGCCCGATGGAGTCTTGAATCATATCTCGCCCCCTCCCATTCTGTAAGCCCCGATACGTAATCGAAACCGACATCGATCGGGAGCAGTTCGGCCGGACGGTTTTCGAGGAGGAAATTCACGGGCTCCTCATTCTCCTCCGGGTGATAGGTACAAGTCGCATAGACCATGGCTCCTCCGTCCTGGAGGAGGTCAAAGCCCCTTAATAGGATCTTGCGTTGCAATTCAACGAGCTTTGCACGTCCCCGTGCTTCTCGCGGTCCGATTTTTCCTCCGATGGCCCGAAATCGTCCCTCGCCCGTGCATGGGGCGTCCGCCAGGATGAAATCGAGTCGCTGTTTGAGCGGGAACTCCTGCGCTTGATATCCTGTCAGAACGGTGTTCAATACCCCCAACCTACCGAGTGTGTGGGCTAGAGGAATCTGCCTGCTCGGATGGAGTTCATTGGCTATGATAAGACCGGATTGACCCATGATCTGGGCCAAATGGGCCGTCTTGCCGCCCGGTGCAGCGCACATATCGAGGACCAAGGAACCCGGTCTTGGTCCCAGAGCGATCGAGACGAGACACGAGGTAAGCGCCTGTGGATGAATATGCCCCTGAACATATTCCAGCAGGGTTCCCGGTGAATTCAGGGCCGGTGCCAGGAGAAATGTATCATGCGCTTCACTGACCCTTTGAAGCAAGATCCCTTGCGCCTCTAACCTAGCGATTAAATCTAAAGGCTCCGTCTTGAGTACGTTTACTCTCAGGTGGGTGGGAAGCGGATAGTGGAGGCTTTCCTGAAAACTTGAGAAATCTGGTATAATATCTTGATAATGATCGAAAAAAACCATATATCCCAAATCACATCATGACTTGACCGGTCGTTTTTGAAATCTCATGCGTTCCCATCCCGTTGATCACGCTTCAACAAGTCTCAAGGAACCAAACCAGTGACAGGAACCCTATGCTGGTTTGCGCTCGCGATCGGGTTCAGATCGTGCTTCCCCCTGAGGGCATCTTCGCGTGTTGTGGAGAGGTCAATGACCAAATATCTAAAGGAATACCTGATGTTAGGGGTAAAAGCGGCAGGCTAGCTCCCAATGACGTGTTTGGCGATGACTCGGCGTTGGATCTCGGATGTCCCTTCATACAGGGTAAACACCCTTGCGTCACGATAGTATCTTTCCACCGGGAACTCCCTGAGATAACCGTACCCCCCGTGAATCTGAACAGCCTGGTAGGCTACTCGATTAGCCATCTCGGAGGCGAAGACCTTGGCCATGGAGGCCGCCGAGGTGAAGGGTTCGCCACGATCTTTCATGGCAGCGGCATTGAAGGTCAGAAGCCTGGCCGCCTCGATCTGGGTGGCCATGTCCGCAATCATCCATCGTATCCCTTGGAACCGCGATATCGGCCGGTTGAATTGGACCCGTTCTCTGGCGTATCTGATCGAGGCATCGAGACAGGCCTGTGCAAGTCCCACGGACTGGGAAGCGATCCCGATGCGGCCTTCATCAAGCGACCGCATGGCGATGATAAAGCCTTCCCCTTCCTGGCCCAGAAGATTCTCTGCGGGGATACGGCAGTCTTCGAATATGAGTTCCGTCGTGTCGGATGCACGCAAGCCCATCTTGTCTTCTTCCTTGCCAACGTAGAAACCCGGGGTTCCCTTTTCGACCACAAATGCGCTGATTCCGAGGTGTCTCTTTTCCGGTTGGGTGTATGCCGTGACCACGGTGACGCCGGAGTTCTTGCCGCTGGTAATGAAGCACTTAGAGGCATTGATGAGATAGCTGTCTCCATCTCGGACCGCTTTGGCCTTTTGGCCGACCGGATCAGATCCTGCGCCGGGCTCTGTCAGGGCGAACGAGCCGATAAGATCTCCCGCGGCCAAACGCTTCAAATAGGTCTCCTTCAAATAGTCGGAGCCAAAGAGGTAAATGGGGCCGCAGCCAACGGAATTGTGGGCGGACATGACGACCGCGGTAGCGGCGCAGGCGTACGCGACTTCCTGGAGGGCGACCGAGTAACTGACGGTGTCAACGCCGGCGCCGTTATATTCCGGGGGCACGTTCATCCCCATGAGCCCCAACTCACCCATTCTTTTTAAGTTCTCGGCGGGAAACTCTCCACTTCGGTCACGCTCTCCGGCCGTGGGCATGAGCACTTCTCGTGAAAAATCTCTGACCATCGCCCGGATCATCCTCTGCTCTTCATTCAACTGATAGGCCATACGCCTCCCTCTCCCTTCCTGCCGGAGGAGGTTATTTGCCGAGGTTGTCGGAAGACGCCCATCTGTCCCGATGGAATCGGGATTACCCTCATCCCTCGTCACGGCGGCATACACGAGCGGCCCAAGGCGTGAGGCGTCAGGTCTGAGGCAAAGAAAAACGAGATATTATGAATGTTTTGCTTTATGCCTCCAACCTCCAACCTCAAGCCTCAAACCGAAGAATTCACGCACCTCACTCCTCGGGATTTCGGATGCCTTGCATCTGGACATACTCCATCAGCGTCAAAAAATCGGTTTTTCAACAGCTTTGCTAGGGCGTGTAAAGAACCACCAAGAGATCGGCCTCTCTAGCACCGACGTTTCGCAGCTTGTGCATAATGGATGAGTTGAAATGGAGCGAATCGCCGGCACCGAGTACGTTCTTGTTTTCGCCGACCATGACCTCGATCCTTCCCTTGAGTACATAAATGAACTCTTCACCCATATGCTGATACTTGCCCACCTCATGATCCGACTTCGGTTCGAGAAGGACCTTAAATGCCTTGAGGTGCTTTCGCTGCGAATCCGTTGTGAGCGTCTGATAGGCGTAATCTTGTGTTCGTTTCCGATTATCATCGACCTTCTTCTTACCGGCCAAACGTCTTTCCTCGCTCAGCAGAACCCCGGAGTCGATTTCGAGGGCCCGCGAGAGCTGCAGAATTACGGCGACCGGTGGTGTGACCTCGCCCTTTTCAATTTGAGAGACATACTTGGTGCTCATCCCCGTGTCGTTCGCTATCTGTTTGAGCGTCATTTTCTTAGCTCTTCTCAGTCTTAGAAAACGCTTCGCAAAGGGTAGAGGTTTCTTTCGAGCTGCCATTCTAGATTCCTTTCCCGTAGTCCAAATAATACCAGTTCCATTCGTCAAAGGCCCGCCACCAGGCAGATGCTTCCTCACTTATTCCAGGGTATCTCGATCATGCGGAAATACGACCGAGTCGCCCTCCCCTCTCTGCACCTCTTTCAATCGAATGGAATCGTGGGGAGATCCTCCGTTCAATGCCTTACGTGTCTTCAAGAGCTGAGCAACGAACCCCGCGAGTAGTGCCCCGCTGATCAGGATGATCAGATTAGAGGCAAAGAAGGTCAAAATAAACCAGTGCGGATTGCTCAGCCGATAGGCCGCGATAAGGAGCTGAATGCCAAAGATGAGCAAGAAGACACCGAAAACGATCATGATGACCTGGCGGACACACCAAACCATCCTTGTCATAGTGTTTCGCCTCACCGTTTCTTCTTCGCAAGCGAGCCGAGCACCGGAAGGACGAGCTCGTCGCATGCCGTATAAGGGTCCACTTTCCCCGCCATGATCGAATCCACGGCCTCATCAAACGCCCCGCTTTCAATCAGGCCCTCTAAGACCCGCTGCAGAAGACGGTTTCGCACCATCTCCGCAAGCTCATCGCGCACTTTCCTCTTTGGTCTACCACCGTAACGGCCGGCTTCCGATTCCACGAGGTGGTTCCGATGGTTTTCTATTTCCTTTAGGAGCTCGGATACCCCCTTATCAAAGGCCGCTTCCGTCTTTAGAATTGGAGGTTTCCACTCGTTATGGGCATACTTCTGCCTGTTCATGTTAATCATCATTTCCAGGTCGCCGCAGGTCTTATCCGCGCCATCCCGATCTGCCTTGTTGACGACAAAGATGTCTCCCACTTCGAGGATCCCCGCCTTGATCGCTTGGATATCATCACCCATCCCTGGAATAACCACGATGACAGTCGTGTGGGAGGTCTTCATCACATCCACTTCGTCTTGGCCGACCCCCACCGTCTCAACCAGAATGACATCCTTGCCCATGGCATCAAGGACATCAATGGCGCTTCTCGTCGACTGGGTCAGTCCGCCGAAATGTCCGCGCGTAGCCAACGACCGAATAAAGACCCCTTCGTCCATGCTGTGGCGTTGCATCCTGACGCGGTCACCCAGGATTGCCCCTCCGCTGAATGGACTCGTAGGGTCCACAGCAAGGACCCCGACGGTGCGCCCTTGGCTTCGCAGGTGCGCGACCATTTGATCCACCAGCGTGCTCTTGCCTACCCCCGGGGCGCCCGTGATACCGATGACGTACGCCCGGCCCGTGTGCGCATAGAGCGCCTTAAGGGTGTCGCGGACCTCCGGAATACCGTCATCGATATCCCGGATGAGACGCGCGACTGTCCTCACGTCCCCAGCAATGACTTTTTCTACGGTCGAGGCCATTCCTATATCTCTGTTAGGTTTCTTGGAGACATCGCCTTTCTGCACACCTTTGCTTTCTCTCCCCGCTCCGAGGACTTTGTTTAGACATGCCTCGGTGAAACATTCTCCGAGACCCACGCCACGATCTCGTCCAGCAGATCTCCGGGTGTAAAGACCTTCTTTATCCCGGCCTTAAGGAGTCGCGGGATATCCTCCTCAGGAATGATGCCGCCCCCGCAGACGATGATATCGTCTGCGCCGTTTTCCTTAAGGAGGTCGACGACCCTTGGAAACAGGTACATGTGGGCCCCTGCCAAGCTCGAAAGCCCGATCAGATCGACGTCCTCCTGGATGGCGGCCTGAACGATCTCCTCAGGCGTCTGATGGAGGCCGGTATAGACCACTTCGAAGCCGGCGTCTCGAAAGGCGCGCGCAATGATCCTGGCGCCACGGTCATGCCCGTCCAGCCCCGGTTTTGCAACCATCACCCTTAATTTCCGTGCCTGTACCATTGGGCTCCCTCAATCAAACGACAACCGTTTGGGCGATTATCACCACGGTCCTCATCAGGTAGGATTCTAACTTAAGCGCGCACGGGCGCTCAATAAATACCTGGGTCTCGGTACTCCCCGAATACCTCCCGGAAGACATCACAGATCTCCTGTAGTGTCGCAGACGCCTTGACCGCCGCGATGATCGGTTCCATGATGTTTTGCTCACTTACACAGGCCTCTCGCACAGTGGCGAGGCATTCCGCAACCTTTCTATTATCACGGCTATTCTTGATCCGATGGAGCTTCTCGATCTGATCTCTCTCGAGTGCCTCATCGATCTCAAGGACCTCCACCGGTAACTCTTCCTCGGTCACGTACTTATTGACGCCGACCACGCTTTTCACTCGTTCCTCTATTTGGCGCTGATATCGGTAGGCGGCATCAGCGATCTCCTGTTGGGGATAGTTCTTCTCGATGGCGTTCAACATGCCGCCGAGCGTATCGATCCGATCAATGATCTCGAAGGCCTCCTCCTCCAGTTGATTCGTCAAGGCCTCCAGGAAATACCCCCCGCTCATGGGATCGATGGTATTGGTAACCCCGGATTCTTCGGCGATGATTTGTTGTGTTCGCAATGCAATCGTGGCCGCTTCTTCGGTGGGAATGCCGAGCACCTCGTCAAGGGAATTGGTGTGGAGGGATTGGGCCCCTCCTAAAACGGCAGCCAAGGCCTCCAAGGCCGTCCTGATGATGTTGTTATATGGTTGCTGGGCCGTCAGGGAGCAACCCGCGGTCTGGGCGTGGAATCGGAGCCACCACGATCTGGGATCCTTGGCCCCGAACCGGTCTCGCATGATCTTGGCCCACATTCGCCTTGCGGCGCGAAATTTGGCGATCTCCTCAAAGAAATCGAGATGGGAGTTGAAAAAGAATGAAAAGCGAGGCGCAAAATCATCTACATCGAGCCCGCGTTCGATAGCGGCCTCGGTGTAGGCAATCCCATCCGCAAGGGTAAAGGCCAACTCCTGCACGGCAGTCGAGCCCGCCTCCCTGATATGATACCCGCTGATACTAATCGTATTCCATCGTGGGACCTCCGCAGTCCCAAACTCGACCGTATCGGTAATCAGGCGCATGGAAGGTTTGGGTGGGCACATGAAGGTCTTCTGAGCGATGAACTCCTTGAGCATATCATTCTGAATCGTGCCGCCAAGGACCTTGGGATCGATTCCACGGTTTTGTGCCATGGCGAGGTACATTCCCCATATCACGGCAGCGGGGGGATTGATGGTCATCGAGGTCGTAATCGTCTCGATGGGGAGCCCCTCAAAGAGTTCCTCCATGTCTTCAAGGGTATCGATGGCGACGCCGCATCGGCCGCACTCTCCCCGGGCCTTGGGGGAATCACTGTCATAACCCATCAGGGTGGGCATATCAAAGGCGGTCGAGAGGCCGGTCTCCCCCTCCTTGACCAAAAGATGAAAACGCTTGTTCGTGTCCTTCGCCGAACCGAGGCCGGCAAACATGCGCATGGTCCAAAGCCGCCCTCGATACATGGTCGGCTGCACACCCCGGGTGAAGGGGTACTGGCCGGGAAAACCGATGTCTGCCGAAAATTCCTGCTCTTCTGTGTCTGCCGGTGTGTATAACCTTTGGATCTCTCGATCGGAAACCGTGGAAAACCTCACGTCTCTTTCAGGATGCGTCGCAAAAGCCGCATCGACTTCCCGACGCCACTCCTCGCGGGCTTGCTTGATCTCGTCCACTGCCCTAGGGTTGAACGTCCTGGACATACGCCTCACCTCATCGGAAGATTGAGATTTTGAGCGTCTTTATTCCGCCCTGGACACCCCGCGGGTTCCCTCCGTGTCTTGAGGGCGCCACGGTGGTCCAAGGCCAAGCGCTTGCTTATTCTACAACAAAGAATTGACCTTATGAAGGTTGTGCATGAAAAAGATCAAAGGCGTGAAGATGGATGTTGGGTCCCCGAAGCCGGTTGACAGTGCCCTCGTTACGTGAGGGCTCTCATCGCAGTTTACCCAGGAGGGCACTTGCGATGGTGTTCTTTTGAATCTCTTTGGTACCCTCATAAATCTCCATGATCTTGGCGTCACGATAGAATCGTTCCACCTCATACTCAAGCATATAGCCGTACCCGCCAAATAGTTGAATCGCCTCATCGGCGACTTCAACGGCCACGCGACCGGCGTACATCTTCGCGATCGAGGTCAGTTTGGGATCGATCCTGCCCTGGTCAAAATTCCAGCCGGCCTTATAGACGATCAGTCTTGCGGTTTCGATCCGGGCGGCCATGTCGGCAAGTTTGTGCTGCGTTACCTGGAATTCGGCCAACCGTTTGCCAAACTGAGTTCGCTCCTTGGTGTACGCGAGGGCCCTGTCAAAGGCGCCTTGAGCAATGCCGAGAGCCTGCGCGGCAATCTCGATCCGACTTTCGTCGAAGAACTCGAGGACCTGATAAAATCCCCGGTTCTCCTCTCCCACCAGATTTGAGACCGGTACCCTAACATCGTCAAATCTGAGTTCCCCGGTCGAGGTCATTTTGAGCCCCATCTTCTCGCCCACATCCGCATTGCTGTAACCCGGGGTTCCCTTCTCGACGATGATGACGGACTGGCCGCGGTAGGTCGGCTCGGCTTGGTCATCCGTTTGGCAGAGGAGGACCACATAATCGCTGATGGTCCCATTGGTGATGAAGGTCTTTCCGCCGTTGATGACATACGTGTCACCCTCTTTGGATGCCGTTGTATTCATCAGGGTGATATCGCTCCCGTGATCAGGCTCCGTAAATCCGCCGCTTGAGATGGCCTTTCCGCGCGCTACCGGCAGGAGATACTTCTTCTTCTGATCTTCATTTCCAGACCGGAGGATGATCTCCGTCGCAAAGTCGGAGAGCGTCAGCGCGATACCCAGCCCTGAATCCTGGCGACAAAAGGCCTCCACGACGAGAGCGTTTTCGAGAGTCCCAAAGTCCTGTCCGCCGTATTCTTCCGGAAAATGAATACCGATGAAACCAAGATCACAGGCCTTTTTCCATATGGCCGTCGGAAAAGAATGGTTCCTTTCGTGCTCGAGAGCGATCTCTTTGTCGAATTCACCCCGGGCAAATTCGGCCGCCGCCTTCTGGACGGCCTCCTGCTCCCTATCCAGTAAAAAATCCATCGACATCCCTTTCGGTGATACTGTCTTGGCCGTTCAATGTTCTTTGATGTTTGCCCCCGGCCGGCCCCTTGAAAATAGAGGAGATCCCTATCCGATCAGGCCGCCCTTAAACTCCGGTTTCCTCTTTTCCAGAAAGGCCCCCAGGCCCTCCTTGGCATCCTCGCTCGTCATGACGACACCGAAGGCGTCCGACTCCATATAACAGCCATCCCGTAGATCAACGTCGACCCCGCGCCCGATGCAGTCCTTAATCGCCTTCAGGGAAACCCTTCCCTTGGCAGCCAGGACCCTGGCTGTCTTCATGGTCTCTTCCCAGAGCTCGTCGGGCGCGAAAACCTTGTTGACCAAGCCGATCTCCTTGGCGACTTGGGGGCTGATCAACTCTCCCGTCATGCACAGCTCCTTGGCCCAGCCCTTGCCGACCAATCGGGGTAGGCGTTGAGTGCCTCCGTAACCCGGAATAATCGCCAGGTTTATTTCGGGCTGACCAAACTTGGCCTTTTCGGACGCGTAGATGAAATCGCAGGCCATGGCAAATTCCATCCCGCCACCCAGCGCAAACCCGTTGACGCACGCAATCACCGGAATCGGAAGGCTTTCCAGGCGAAAAAGGAGCTCTTGACCGGTACGTGAGAACTGACGCCCCTCAAGCGGGCCGATCTTGAGCATGTAGGCGATGTCGGCCCCGGCAATGAAGGCCTTCTCGCCCTCACCCGTGAGGATCAGGACCCGGACGTCTGCGTCGCTTTCGATTTGATCGAGGGCCTCATTGACCTCCCGCAGCACCGCCGGGTTAATGGCATTCAAGGCCTTGGGGCGATTGAATTTGATGATCGCAATGTTTCCTTCCCTCTCAAAAATGATGTTTTCATACGCCATCTCGTTCTCCTTTGCGTCTGCTTGGTTGCCGGTCTTAGGGGCTTCGGCGACTAACGCGGTCGCACCCGGAGGCCGACATCAGGCCGCCTGTTCCAGTACCATCGCCATGCCCTGTCCTCCACCAATACAGAGGGCGGCCAGTCCAAGGGCATGTCCCTTTCGCACCATCTCCCCCATCAGGGTCAGGACAATCCGGGCCCCCGTACAACCGATCGGGTGCCCAATGGAGATACCGCTGCCGAGGACGTTCGTCTTCTCCGTGCTACAACGGAGCTCACGCATGCAAGCAATGGCCTGGGATGCAAACGCCTCGTTCAGTTCAATGGCCCCGAAATCGTCGATCGAGAGCCGTTCTTTGTCACAGATCTTCCGTACGGCCGGCACCGGGCCGAGGCCCATAAAGGCCGGATCAACACCCGCGGAGGTGAAAGTCCTGATCTTGACCAGCGCTTTCAGGCCAAGCTCCTTTGCCTTGGTCGCCGACATGATGAGCAAGGCGGCCGCTGCATCGTTGATGCCGGAGGCGTTTCCGGCCGTTACCGTCCCATCTTTCTTAAAGGCCGGGCGCAATCTGGCCATCTTCTCCACGCTCGTGTCCATCGGCCTTTCGTCCGTGTCAAAGACGATCGGATCGCCTTTCCGCTGCGGGATGACCACCGGTACGATTTCGTCTTGGAAGGTCCCCGCGGTGATAGCTTGGCGGGCCCTCCGGTGACTGAGCGCCCCCAATTGGTCCTGTTCCTCGCGCGAGATGCCATAC
>CAZAGT010000038.1:0-22014 GCA_964484515.1 uncultured Desulfobacteraceae bacterium
GCTCAGAAGGAAAAGGACCATTTATGGATGGACACCATAGGGGAGCGAAGATCATGAGTGCAGCAAACGATTTGTTGGAAGGTTTTGTGGATACCCACGTTCATGCGGGTCCCGCCCTGATTCCGCGAGAGTTCGATTCGTGGGATTTGGTTAAGCACGCCGCAGAGCACCAATTCGCTGCTGTTGTCGTCAAGGATCATCATGTGCCGAGCATGGGCCTTGCTCGGATCATTGAGGATCATTATCCCGACGGGAACACCAAAGTCTTCGGCAGCCTGGCCTTGAACAATACCGTCGGAGGCTTGAACGCGCAGGCGGTTGAGACCGCGATTCGGTTCGGCGCCAAAGTGATTTGGCTGCCGACGATATCCGCGCTGCATCACTCCAAGAAACACGAGGCCGCCGGTTTTCCGAAACTCAAGCCTGCACCAAAGGTTGCGGAAACACCCATCGAATGCCTCGATCCCAAGGGCCGCCTGTCATCTTCCTTGGAAGCGGTGCTCTCCGTTCTCGCCGACCATCCAGAGGTCGCCCTCGCCACCGGCCACGTGAGTCCCTCTGAGGTGGATGCCGTCGTAAGGCGGGCCAAGGATCTCGGTATCGAGCGCATTATTATTACTCACCCACTGTTTTTGGTCGAGGCGGACTTGGATGACATCAAGAGCTGGGCACGTCTTGGTGCCTATATCGAATTTACCGCTATCAACTCCTTCCCTGAATCAAGACTCTATACTCTGCCTCCGGCCAGGATTGCAGAGGTCATAAGGGTCACCGGGGCGGATCGGGTCATTCTCAGTTCGGATGCGGGGCTCAAGGGCAACGGCTGGCCTGGTGGCAACGTCGCCCGCGTCCTCAAACTACTGCAAGCGGAAGGGATCGCAGACGAGGATCTGCGAAGGCTGGTCGTGGACAATCCGGCAAACGCGTTAGGCTTATAACCCGCCCGAAGGGCCGACATTCCATGGCTGGCCAAGTTGTCCAGCTGTGCGTCAGTCGATGTCCGTGTCTGTTTGTCGGGTTGTAGGTTTACGCGAAGCCCGGTCTGCGTGAATCTGTGGCAGTGATCGTTCTTGGCGGTTCGTTGTATTTCATTTGCGCTATGAATCACAGTATAGAGCTCCCGCCTTTGAGGGAAATGGTTGCTGGTGCCCATCGGGAAAGCAAATTACATGCTGGTTAGTGCCCAATTCAGAAATGAGCTATTTTTCTTTTGAGCAAGGCCCCACAAGGGTTTTCACCGAGGCGTACATGAGGTACGTCGCAGGTGGAAACCTGCGGAGAACGCTGCTCAGGGGGAAAAGGGCCATTTGTGGATGGACACCATCTATTTCGACAGGCGAAAGAAAGGAGATACGAATATGCTGAAAGGAAAGGCCGCATTGATCACGGGCGGTGCCACCGGGATGGGACGGGCCATAGCCCTTCGTTTGGCCCAGGAGGGAGTCGATATTGCTATCAATTACTCACGTTCTGAGAAAGAGGCGCTCGAAACGAAATCCGACGTCGAGGCCCTAGGAGTAAAGGCCGTCATCTGCTTGGCGGATGTAGCCGATGACGAGCAGGTCCGCAGCATGGTCGCAAAGGAGCTCGCGGCATTCGGCCGCCTCGATATCCTCGTGAATTGCGCGGGGATGACCTATTTTGTAGACCTTTCCGACCTGGAGGGGCTTAAGGAAGAGCATTGGGACCGCATCATGGGTGTCAACGTGCGTGGCGTCTTTCAGTGTTGCCGGGCCGCGGCGGCGGAGCTCAAGAAACGGAAAGGATGTATCGTCAATGTCACTTCGGTCGCCGGGATCACGGGTATGGGAAGCTCCATTGCCTACGCAGCGTCAAAGGCCGCTGAGATCAGTGTCACCAAATCATTGGCCCGCGTGCTGGCACCGGACGTCCGGGTGAACGGCATTGCGCCGGGGATCGTGATGACCCGATGGGTGGCAGGCAAAGAGGAGCACGTCAAACGCTATGCCGAGGGGACGCCCCTGGGACGGGTAGCCGAACCTGAGGACATTTCCGAGGTGGCCCACTCGATCATTGCCAATATGAATTTCGTGACCGGCCAGAATATCGTCGTGGATGGAGGAGCGTTTATGTAGAGGCTGTCGGAAAACGTCCATCTGCCGCTCGACATGCCGTTCGACACGCTCACGGTCCTGAGCTAAGCCGAAGGGCTGCGTTACCCTCATTCCTCGGGATTTCTTTACTTTCGCTTCGCTCAGCTCAGTCTCCACCCCTTCGGGGCGGGTCCCCGGTTTCGTCCCGCTCGAAGAGAGCGGGATGGGCTTTTTCGATCAGCCTCTCAGAAGTCGGTTTTTCGACAGTCTCGTAAGCGCGGAGTCCCGGGGTGATGGGAATGAACGCCGACGAGGAGTGAATTATGGCGAGCCAGGAGCTATATGATCGTCTGAAGGCCGAAGTCGATCGGATACGTGTGGTCGACTTGCACGAGCACCTCCATTTTCCAGAGGAGGACTACCTCAAGCTCGAAGCCGATTTTGCCCGTTTTCTCTTCTGGTACACCGTCGATGATCTTCAAAGCGCCGGGATGGTGATCCCCAATCTCCAGGAGTACAAGGACACGGCTGGTCAGACCCTTTGCGTAGACGGGAGACCGCTCTCGTTGGATGATAAATGGACGTACGTGAAGCCCTATTGGGAGCAGATCCGGTTCACCGGCTACGGCCGGGCCGCCCTGTACTCGATCAGGAAGCTCCTTGGGGTTGAAGACCTCAATGATTCGACCTACCGCGATGTCTCCGAGAGGTTGGCCGCGCTGATGGAACCGGGTGTCTACCGTAGCCTGTTGAGCGAAACCTGCGGTTTCACGCATGTCGTGAACGACATCGATACGATGGCCGCCCCCGGCGCCTATGAGCGGATGGACACCAGCCTGTTTCATTTCGTATCTCGCTTCCGGCACTTCTCCTACGCCTACCTGCCGGGTCGTCTACAACAGCTCGAAGCGACCTTCAATCGGACGATTCGCAACATCGATCACCTCTTGGATACGATGGACGCTCAGTTCGAACGTTGGCAAAAAGACGAACGGGTTGCCCTGAAGTTGGCTGATGCCTATATCCGGGATATCCACTATGAGGACAGCACACGAGACGAGGCCGAAAGGGTCATGCGGCGAATATTCGGTTTCCGCAAGCTCCCCGGCGGCTACGACGAGACCCTCTCTTACGCTGAGGCAAGGCCCTTTGAGAATTTCGTGGTGCACCGTATGCTCGACCGGGCCGAGGAGCGCGGCATTCCCGTGATTGTCCATACCGGTATCCAGACCCACATGGGGAACGAGGTCGCTAATTCAAGAGCCCTCCTGCTGACCAACCTGATCATGAAGTACCCCAAGATTCGATTCATTTTGTTGCACTCGGGCTACCCCTGGATCAAGGAAACGGCGTGCCTTGCCAAGCAGTTCAAGAACGTCTTGCTGGATCTGACCTGGGTGCACATCATTGTGCCGGCGGGCGCCCGGGAGGGCCTGGCGCATATCCTCGATATGGTCCCCGTAAACAAGATCCACGGTTTTGGGGGCGACATGATGGTCCCTGAGACCATTTGGGGGTCCTTGGAGGTTGCCCGTGAAAACGTGGCCCACGTCCTTGCCGAGAAGGTGGAAAGAGGAGATATGACGGAGGCCCAGGCGGTCGGCGTTGCGGAAAAGATCATGGGGAAGAATGCGACAGAAATATTCAGGTTGGAGGGCTAAGGCGCAAGGCGCAGAAACCCCTTGCGCCCGAGGTCTTATTTCAAGAGCGAGTTCGCAACGATGATCCGTTGGATCTGATTCGTTCCCTCGTAGATCTGGGTGATCTTGGCATCGCGCATCATCCGCTCGACCGGGTATTCCCTTACGAAACCGTAGCCGCCCAGAATCTGCACCGCGTCGGTCGTGATCTGCATGGCCGCATCCGAGGCGTACCATTTGGCCATCGAGGCCAGACGCGGGATATCCCTGGAATCCGGCTCATCATCGATGGTTGCGCACACTCGGTAGACCATGGTCCGGGCCATTTCGATCTGGAGGGCCATTTCGGCCATCATCCACTGAAGACCCTGGAATTCCGCCAGCGACTTGCCGAACTGGACCCTTTCCTTGCAGTAACTGACGACGGCATCGAGGGCCCCCTGACCGATCCCCACGGCCTGGGCCCCGATTCCGGGCCGCGTGTAGTTGAAGACCTTCATCAGGACCTTGAAGCCTTCACCGGCGTTACCGAGCAGGTTTTCTTCCGGCACGAAGCAGTTCTCAAAGACGAGCTCGCTGGTATCCGAGCTTCGGATCCCCAACTTCTTCTCTTTCTTGCCGACCGAGAATCCGGGCGTGTCCTTGGTCACCACAAAGAGGCTGATCCCTTTGTGCTTCTTTTCCTTGTCCGTATAGGCGACGACCACAATCGTGTCCGAGACACCGCCGTTGGTGATGAAGATCTTGCTCCCATCGATGACATAGCCGCCGTCCTTGGCCGTGGCCGTGGTCCGGATGCCGGTCACGTCGGACCCTGCCCCGGGCTCGGTGATGGCGCAAGCACCGAGCACCGCCCCCTCTGCCATCGGTTTCAGCCATTTCAGCTTCTGTTCATGGGTCCCCGCAATGATGAAGGGGTCGGTCGCCAGGGCCTGGGTGGTCAGGATGGCCGAGGTCGCCGCACAGACCCGCGCCACTTCCTCGATCACGATGGCCAGGCTGACCATACCGGCCCCTGCGCCACCGTATTCCTCCGGGACCTGAACACCGAGCAGGCCGTTTTCCTCCAGGACCTTCTTGTTTTCCCAGGAGAACTCCTCTTTCTCGTCGATTTCAGCGGCCCTGGGGCCAAATTCGTTCTCCGCAATCTTGCGGGTCATATCCTTCAGCATCTGCTGCTCTTCCGATAATCTAAAATCCATCGCGAAGTCTCCTATGGACGGATTGACCGTTTACCAGCCGCATGGGGTGAAGACAGTCAATCTCCGTGGCTTGTGGTCCGTTGTCCGTTGCGAAAATCCTTTTGCCTTAGGTCCGAGGTTGGAGGTTAGAGGCAAAGACAAAGGGTTTCCAGCAGTTCTTCCCTTCAGCCCGCCCGAGGTTTACCAGCCTCAGGATGGCGGGTAAACCGTCTACCTTCTAGCGACTGCTAAAGAATTGCCTCTAAGAGGCTGACAGAAAATACCCAGATGCAAGGCTTCCGATGTCCTGAGGAATGAAGCGAGAATCAAAGGCACATGGCTCAAGGCGCAAGACTCAAGGTTTGATGCGAACACAAAAGACTTCATACTGTTTTTCCCCTTCAGCCTTCTACCTCCTACCTTTGAACCTTGACCTCCGCCTCAATAAAACTCCTTTATAACTTCCAATAGCTGCGGCATCTTGAGGGGCACGGGGTTGCCGGAGAGGTTCGGGACGTCCTTGGAGGTCTCAAAGGCGATCTTCTCCAGATCTTCCTCCGGAATCCCAAAATCCCTGAAGCGGGTCGTCAGTTCAAGGTCCTTGAAGAGCTTGGTCAGGGCCTTCTCCAGGTCGTTGGAACCGTCGATCGCCCAGGCCAGGTCGGCAAACTGCTTTTCACAGGCCTTCTTGTTGGCCCGCACGAAGCAGAGCAGCCCCATGGCGACCGCCTTACCGTGGGAGATGTGATAGTATTCTCCGAGTACGTGCCCGATCCCGTGGCCGATGCCGAGGCCCTTGGTAAAGGCGATGCCTCCGTTGATAGCCGCCATGCACATGTCGCGGCGGGCGGCGATGTCATCACCGTCCTTGAAGGCGGCTCGCAGGCTACGGCCGATCAACTTTACCCCGTAGAGGGCGAGGGCCTCATAGTAAGGATGGTAGGGGATCGCCATGCCCACATAGGCCTCCACGCAGTGGCTGAGGGCATCGATGCCTGAGTCTGCGGTCAGTCCCTGCGGCATGCTGCGGCACAACTCGGGATCGACGATGGCAAGGCTGGGGATGATCCGGTCGCTCATGATCACGAACTTGATGTTGTTCTCCGTGTCGGTGATAACTGCGTACTGATTGATCTCGCTCCCTGTCCCGGAGGTCGTCGGGATACAGATAACCGGCGGCAGGGGTGCCCTGATCTTGGCTGCGCCGCCCAACATGCTGTCGAACTCGCGCATACGGCCCGGCTGCGAGACCCGGATGGCGATGGCCTTGGCTGCGTCCAGCGAACTACCGCCACCAATCGCGACGATGCCGTCACACTTGTTTTTCTTGTAGATCTCGCCGGCCCTGTCGATTTCTTCGATTGGAGGATCTGGCTTGAGATCCGAGAAAAGGACCGAGTCGACGCCGCTATCCCCAAGGAGTTTCTGCATTTCTGCTGCCCGTCCGATACGTGTCATCACCGGCCCGGCCGTGAGGAAGGCCTTGGTCATCTTCAGTTTTTTGGCCTCCATGCCCAACCGGGCGATGAGACCCTCCCCGAACAGCATGGGCGGCATGGAGGGATGCCGGACTTCCCAGAGTTTCTTAGGTTCCTTGAAGTTATCCAGTTGTTGCCAGATGGTGCCCAGCTCCGACTCATCGATGTCAAATACCTCGTTGGTCGGCGGCAGGGCCTCAGTGCGCACAAAGTCGGGCAGGGGTTCATGGAGGGTGCTGAACTCGGCTCTTTCATTGTAGGCCAGTCCGTCCCGGAGGGTCTGCTTCCCAACCTCTACCACATCGTCTCCTGTCATGCTCAGACCGTAGCGGGCATTCATGAGGTCCGCCAGGAAACCATAGAGGTAGACGTTTCCGCCCGGCAGGGAGTTGATGCAGTAGCCAAAGGTATCGCAAACCGCGGCTTGGACCTGAAAGCGGAGAGAGTTTCTGGCCTGCCCCTTCTTGGACAACGGCATACGGTAGGTCAACCCAGCCGTGTGGTCGGCGCCCATGGGGCTGGTGGCATACGTCACGCCAATGCCCTTGACGGCACGCGGGTCATGCCCAGGGATCGCCTGCCCCTTGACGGCAGGAATCCGATCGATGTTGAGGGCCTTTGCAGTGGCCACGACCCCGTCGGCCAGGATGGTCCCGAACTCGGTGCCATCCTCGATTTCCTTGAGGAGCCCCATCGCTGATTTTTCATCCCCCATCTTCATTTTACCGCCGTCAGCGGCCACGCCGAGGCAGCTTCCAATCTCGATCAAGTCGATTCCAAGGTCGTCGCAGAAATGTTTGAGTCGCCCGACGGCATCGGGGTCGGTAATGTCCAGATTGGTGCCAAGCATGGCAATGGCCTCATACTCATAGGCCGCGGTCAGGAGTTTGCCGTCTTCGTCGTTGTAGAGAATCGAGCACTGCACCACGCAGCCCGGCATACACGCGTGAAACTTGCCGCCCCGCTGCCAGACGTTTTTCTTGATGACCTCGCCCGTGATCTTCTGGAAATCCTCGTGTCTACCGGCCGTGTAGTTTCTTGTCGGCATCGTCCCCTGGGCATTGTTGGAGCCGACCACGAAGGGCGTACCAAAGGTCGAGAAGAGACCGGTGACAATGTTCCGTCGAACAATATCGACCCAGCAGTTGACCGTTTCCCTAAATGCGTCCTTATCGGCGAGTTCTACGGACGGCGCGCCCTTGTCGTCGATGATGATGGCCTTGATGCCCTTGCTCCCCATGACGGCTCCGAGGCCCCCACGGCCGGCGTTTCGGGAGGGATCGTTGAGCATGTCCGTAAAAGCGACGGTGGCAGACTTGTATTTCCGCTCTCCCGCGACGCCGATGGTGATCAGGGCCGGTTTGTTCGCATGATCTTTATAGATCGCCTCCGTCAAGGCATAGTTGTTCAGGCCGCGGTAGGCGTCGGCCGGAATCAGAGCGGTTTCATCCTGGGAAATCTTGAGGCAGTAAAGCTTGCCGTTGTCCGGTACGCCCTCGAGCACAAGCGCTCGGATCCCGAGCTTGTCCAGCTTTTGCGCGGCGGGGCCGCCCACGTTGGCCTCTTTGATACCAAAGGTCAAGGGGCTCTTGGCCCCCACGGAGACCCTTCCCAGTTGCGGTGCCAGGGTCCCCGCCAGTGGGCCGCCTGCGATGATGAGCTTATTTGCGGCCCCGAGCGGGTCGGCATCCGGAGGGACCTCGTTGTTCATGATCTTGTTGATGAGCCCGCTGCCGCCGATGACCCTCCAATCTTCGGGCAGGTCTTCGAAGGAGACCTTCTGCTGTCCCACATCAACACGTAGAATTCTCATGCGTGTTTCCTCCTTGTACGGGTTGGGTCGTGTCACGCTCCGATCAAACCACCGAGAATGATGAACATGAGATAGGACCTTTGCAGAGAGGAGAACACCATCATTCTGTAACTCACGGTGTTGAAGGCGATGGTCACGATCTTCGTGATACGGATCACAAAGTTTTTTAATCTGCAAAATATTTCCTGGGGTGTCAAGGGAACAGTTTGACAAATGATGCGAAAGATTTATCATAGATACCTTTGCGCTCAAAGGAGGTGGAATCGATGTCTTTTTGGGGGTTTCCGCGGCCTGACGGTTCGGTCGGCACGCGTAACCACGTGGGCGTCATCTCGACGGTCACCTGCGCAAATGATATCGCCCAATGGATCGCGGACCAGGTGCCGGGTTGCGTCCATTTTACGCACCAGCAGGGCTGCGGCCAATCGAAACCCGATATGGAGATCGTCCATCGGACCCTCATCGGGTTGGGCCGTAATCCTAACCTGGCGGCAGTCTTACTTGTCAGTCTCGGCTGCGAGGGAAATGTCGACCACATCCTGGAGGGCATCGCGGCTTCAGAAAAACCGGTGGATAAAATTATGATCCAGGCCATGGGCGGGGCAAGCGCCGCTTTCTCGGAAGGTTCGCGGCTGGCGCGTCAGATGGTCACCGAGGCCTCAAGGATGAACCCCCAGGAGGTCGATGATTCTCACCTGCTCGTGGGTGTCAAATGCGGGGCGTCGGATACGACCTCCGGTTTGGCGGCCAATCCGAGCGTCGGGGCGGCCTGCGATGAACTGATCAAAAAGGGCGGGAGTGTCATCTTCGGTGAGACGCCGGAGATGATGGGCGCCGAACATATCCTCGCCAAGCGGGCGGCCACCCCGGAGATTGGCAAAAAGATCATCGAGATCGTGGATCGGATGGAGCAACGGGCCTTGAATATGGGTGTGGATATGCGGGGGGCGAATCCCTCGCGCGGCAACATTGCCGCCGGTCTGACCAGTATCGAGGAAAAGTCCCTCGGCGCGATCGTCAAGGGCGGCACGACACCCGTCATGGGGGTCTGCGAGCAGGGCGAAAGGCCTCAGGGTAAAGGGCTCTTCGTGTTGGATAGTCCGGGGCAGGAACCGAAGGCGGTGACGGCCTTGGCCGCATCGGGAGCACAGATCATCGTGTTTGCGACCGGGATCGGCGCCCCGCAAGGCTTCCCTTTTGTCCCGGTGATCAAGGTGACCGCCAACCCCCACACCTATCAACATCTTCCGGATCACATGGATATCCATATTGATATTGGCAGCCGGGGCAGTCTTGAAGATCTGGGCCGCCTTATTTTTGACAACATACTCGAGGTGGCCTCAGGGAAGAAGACCAAGGCCGAGGTCTTGGGCTATGGCAAGTTCCCCGACATCTGGGTCCCGGGCACGACCTTTTAGAGATCAGCTTCACCCCAGAGTCACGGAGGACACAGAGACGGGTACTTCTTTCATTTGCCGCTGACCTGCCGTCGCTAAAGCTATGGCACGGCAAGGAGGGCGGCAAATGAAAACACGCGATCACTTCGTGATGTGCACTATGCGCGCTACAGCATGGGTGTAAATGAAGACTTTCGTTGCGTGCGGACTTCCCCGAAGGGTAGGTACTTTTTGCTTTTCGGCGTCTCAGCGAAAAGCAAAAAAAAATTCTCTGCGTCCTCAGTGCCTCGAGCGAAGCGGGTGGTGAGTTTGTGTCCGAACATCCATGATGTTATTGGAGAATTGGATGACGGCATTGCGCTAATAGAAAGAGAGGAGTCTTTTCGTGCAAGAGAACGCCATTGTTATCGATGCGAGGGATAACGTAGCCACGGCCCTGCGCCAACTCGGGAAGGGAGATCGCGTGTGGGTGGTGGTTGAAGGTGAAACCATCGAGGTTGCCCTGACCCAGGACATCCCGTTTGGTCACAAGTTTGCCCTGAAGACCATCGCCCAGGGGCAGGCCGTCCTGAAGTATGGCGAGGCCATCGGCCTGGCGATCCAGCCGATTATGCAGGGTGAGCACGTCCATGTTCACAACGTGGAGAGCCAGAAGGGAAGGGGCGACAAGCAATGAAGTTTTCGGGGTATCGCAGAGAAAACGGTACAGTCGGTGTACGAAACCATGTCCTGATCTTCCCGACCGTCGTCTGCTCCTCTGAAGTGGCGCGTATGATCAGCTATCAGGTCCCGGAGACCGTGCATGCGATCCACGGTTGCGGTTGCGGACACGTGGGCGAGGACAAGGAACAGGTCCTTCGAACCATGGTGGGAATTACCGGGCATTCAAACGTCGCCGCCGTCCTCCTCGTGGGCAACGGGTGTGAGCTGATCAGCCCGGATGTCGTTGCCGAGGAGCTGACCAAGATCGGTCAGCGGGTCGAGACCATCAGCGTACAAGACGCCGGCGGCACGACCAAGTGCGTGGCTGAAGGGAAGAAGCTGGCGGAAAAGCTGCTGGCAGAGGCGTCCCGCATCGAGAGGGAAACGATCGATGTGTCCGAGCTGGTGCTGGGTCTGGAGTGTGGGGGTTCGGATGCTTTTTCAGGCCTGACGGCAAACCCGTCCGCGGGCATCGCCTCGGATCTTTTGGTCGCCGAAGGCGGCACGGCCATGTTTTCGGAGACGACCGAGATGCTGGGGGCCGAGGAGATCCTGGCCCGGCGCGCGGCGGACACGCAGGTGTCGAAGCGGATCTACGAAGCCATTGCGGCGGCTGAAGAACTGGCCAAGTCGATGGGGGTAGATATTCGAGGGTCCCAGCCGTCGCCGGGGAACATCGAAGGCGGCCTCACAACGATTGAAGAGAAGTCACTCGGCTGTATCCGCAAGGGCGGCGGCACCACGATCACGGAGGTGGTGAAGTACGGTCAGAAACCGACCAAAAGAGGCCTGGTGATCATGGACGGGACCGCCTACGACGTCATGTCGAACATCGGCATGCTTGCCGCGGGGGCACAAATCATTGTCTTCACGACGGGACGCGGGACGCCTGTCGGTTCCCCGGTCGCACCGGTCATCAAGGTCTCGACCAACAGCAAGACCTACGAGCGCATGAAGGACAACTTTGACATCGATGCGGGTGTCATCGTGTCCGGGGAAGGCACCATCCAGAGTGTCGGCCAACAGATATTCGAAGAGATCGTGGAGGTCGCCTCGGGGAAGCTGACTCGGGCAGAGATCCTCGGCCATCGCGAATTTGATATTCACACGATGCCGGTCCTTTAGTGTCCGTCCGGAAATGGCCCTTTTCCTCCTGAGCGGCGTTCTCCGCGGGTTTCCACCTGCGACGTACTATGATGTACGCCTCGGCGGAAACCCTTGTGCGGCCTTGCTCAGAAGAAGAATGGTACATTTCCGAATTGGACACCGCGTCGTGTGTATTCTCAGGATGCAAACTAGTTGATCCTATGGTACGAGGGGGCTTAGCCCAGAAAGGAGTGCATGATGAGCAAATCCAACTCCATTCAACTACCGCAGCTCGCATGGTATGGAGATACCATGCTCAACGTGGATTTTCCCGAGACCTGGGATGTCCATGTTTGCCGGATGAAAGGGCACGACGCAGCTCCTTTGCCTGAGGAGGGCATCAGGGAGGCCTTTCGTAACCCTATCGGCAGTAAGACGATCAGGGAGTTGGCCGGCGGCAAGAAGGAGGTCGTGATCATTTTCGATGACATGACCCGGGCGACCCCGACCGCGGCGATCATCCCCTATGTCCTCGAGGAACTGGCAGCGGCCGGCATCACGGATGATCACATCCGATTCATCGCGGCCATCGCCACCCATGGCTCCATGAACGGGATCGATTTTAGAAAGAAGCTGGGCGATGAGGTGATGACGCGATTCCTCGTTTACAATCATAACCCCTACGAGAATTGCACCCCGCTCGGCGTCACCAGCCAGGGGACCCCCGTTTCGATCAACAGTGAATTCATGGCCTGTGACTTGAAGATCGGAATCGGCTCTATCGTGCCCCACCCCTATACCGGTTTTGGCGGGGGAAGTAAGATCGTGCTCCCCGGCGTGGCCTCCATGGAAACCATCGATGCGAACCACTCGCGGCTCTCACTCTCGCCCACCATCGGGATCGGGAAGTACGAAGACAACGCCGTGAAACAGGACATGGATGAGGTTGCGAAGATGGCCGGTCTGGACATCAAGGTAGATGCCATCATGAACATGAAGCGCGAGATCACAGCGCTTTTCGTGGGTGATCCGGCTGAGGAGCACGTTGAGGGGTGCAAGCTGGCCGCCCGGCACTACGCCACGGATTTCATGAATGATGCCGAAATCGTGGTGGCCAACTGCTACGCCAAGTCGAATGAAATGGTCCTGGCCCCCCCGATCGCCGCCCCCCTTATGTCCGGGAACGGCGGCGGTGATATGGTCGTGGTCGCCGTGACCCCGGAAGGGCAGATCACCCACTACTGGGGCCGCAGCTTTGGAAAGGCCTTTGGCGGACGCGCCTGGACGCCTAAGAAGACCTTGCCTCCCCATACAAAGAAACTCACGGTCCTGGCGCCCTACCCGGATCGCGTCGGCGGCGATTGGATGGCCCCCTACGACCTCATCCACTGGGCCAGGTCCTGGCCTGAGGTCTTGGAGGGGCTGAAGAAGGACTACGGCGACAGGGCCCAGGTGGCCATCATCCCCGATGCCACGATCCAGTACTTCCCCGATGCGCCCCGGGAGGGTCTCTAATTCCCTCACGTTTGCAGAAGTTGGAGATGTCGCAGATCCAAGGCCTTACCAAAGAGTGAAAGCCTTTCATAATCTATTGCGAACCCGTGACCATCCGGACCTCCTCCGGAGAGATGGGGAATAATCCCGCCGTCCGCATTCTGCCCAAGGCCACGAATACTAGCCGGCGATCAAGACGGATTCGTCGCAGGAGTAAACGTTCTTTTGGATATAGGTGGTGAAAGTTTTGCTAAAACTGCTCAAGAAATACCTGTTAAGAGATATAGTAGACAGATTGAATGACTTAGAAACGGTGCTGCATGTTCTGATCAACAGTCCTACATACGATCACCGTGAAGATGTGGGCTTTAATGGACAGAAAGGAAGAAAGCGGATTTTTACTGAATTGCTGGATGCCTTTGATTTTTCATGCCTTATTGAGACTGGCACGTATGTTGGGGATACGGCAGGATACATGGCCAAGACGGCAAAACGTCCTGTCCACTCTTCTGAGCTGAACCCACATTTCTATTCAATCGCCAAAATGCGACTCAAGGGTCTTCCCTTAATCTCTCTATACAATCTAGATTCAAGGGTGTTTTTGAGGAGATTGGGAGAAAGGCCGGAAATCACCCAGAAGGAATGCTTTGTATATCTAGATGCACATTGGGGAAGGGATTGCCCACTTAAAGAAGAAATAGCAATAGTCGCCTCTTATTGGGATAAATTCATTATTATGACCGACGATTTTCAAGTCCCTGGTGATGATGGTTATGGTTATGATCGTTTTGGGACATTCACGAAGTTGAATCTACCTTACATTCGTCCGGTTTTGAAGAGATTTGATTTACGCACGTTCTTCCCAAGATTACCTGCAAGAGAAGAAACCGGTGCTCGTAATGGATGCGTAATAGTATCAAGAGGCGATGAATTCGCTCATGCTTTGAATCGTATTCCTGCATTAAGAAGCTATCAATACTAACGACACTGCCGCATATACCGAATGATGCTTGCTGCAGGCGTTCGTCATGCAGAGAAAAGTCTCGAGTCAAGAAGGAGCCATGGTTGTGGAGACCCGTCCCTCTCGACGTTGGATACAAAGACACCCCAAGTTGATCCTGTTCTTATTCGTCCTGGTGAGCAGTTGTTTCCTTGACCTGTTCCTCACCGGCGTCTATCACCTCATCAAATATGGGACGATCCACAAATACGGTGGACAGAGGGCACTGAGCGAGAAATCATCGGTTTTTCATCACACCCTTAAGTCCCGCGCACACCTTGAAGGTTTTCGATGGGCTGGCCGGATCTATTCCGTATCGACGAATTCTTTGGGTTTCAAGGACAGGGCTGTACGAGAAGTCCCGCTTACAGCCTCCCGTTATCGCGTTCTCTTTATGGGTGATTCATTTACTCAGGGCATCGGCTGTGAATACGACAAGACCTTCGTCGGCTTGATCGACTCCGCACTCGCCGGAAACAACATCGAGGTCCTTAACGGAGGCGTGGTGCTGTATTCCCCGGCAATCTATTTCAAGAAGACTGAGTATTTGATTTCGCATGTCGGACTCCGTTTTGACCACCTCGTCGTATTCCTTGATATCTCCGATATCCATGACGAGGCAAGGATCTACGATATTCGCGACGGCAGGGTCGTGTGGATTGCAGGTGGAGCTCCTGCTGTGATGGCCTTCCTCTACGAATATACGACGATACCGAGGAACATTCTGGGCCTTGCATTAAGACTGAAGGCCAAGCTCACAAACGAACCAAACGCCGACCGCACAGAGGAGGAAAAACGCCTTGGGATCAACGACTATCAGAGCCTATGGACGGTTGACACATCCGCCTATTCCGCCTACGGCGTCGTCGGTCTCCAAAAAGCCAAGAGGCATATGAGCCTCCTGGCCGGATTGCTCCAAAGACACGGGATCGGTATGACACTTGTCGTTCACCCCTGGCCCGACCAGATCGTCCGTCATGACTTGGACTCCATTCAGGTGAAAGTCTGGCGAGACTGGGCGGCTGAGCACTCAGTACACTTCATCAACCTCTTCCCCGACTTCATTCAACCGCAGCAGGACCCCAAGGCAGTGATCAGGCGGTATTTCATTCCAGGCGATATTCACTGGAACGAAGAGGGACACCGATTGGTCGCAACCCGCTTTCTAGCTCAATGGCAAGAGATGGCTCACCGGTCTAATTTTTGATTCGGGGTCGGGCCATGCATACTGCACGAGACTCTTGCCTTTTGTGATGATATCCAAAGTGGTTCTGATTGCTGACGAATTTCCCGCCTTCTTGGCGACCTTTCGTGCTGAAGCCGTAGCTTTGACCTTCCTTTTCGCCTGGGCATCCCATCGAAACCTTCACCGAAAGGATCTCACTTTTCCCTTTGACGCACGTCAGCAAGATTCATATGTTAGATCATACGGCTAGAGGGGTAATACGAATTATCGTATCAATTTAGGTTTTTGAAACAAGTCAACGTTCGGCCATGGGGGCTCTTTTCAAAAACGAAACGCTACCCGCTCGAACGCGGAAGAAGCTGCCAAGCAAGGCGGCCGACGCAGATTGGCCGAATGAGCCCAGGCACTCAGCCCGGCTTATTCCCAGGTGGCCCTTCGGCCGCCTCGGGTAGCGCCTTATGCCCGGACCTTGCACGCAATTCCTCGTTTTTGAAAATAGCCCCCCATGACCGGACGAATCGTATGCGCTAGCGCGTTTCGAAAATCTAAAACGTCACGAATTATCAAATGTAAATTCGAGCCCTTATGACAGAGAAAGCCACTTCGCTTTTGGCAAAAAGCGCCAACCAAATCGACCGGAGCAGCCCGGTGCCCCTTTACCATCAGATCGGTGAAGCCATTCTCGATACGATCAGAAGAGCCAAGCTGAGCCCTAAGACCCAGATTCCGTCAGAAGAGCAACTTGGTGCGATTTTCAATGTGAGCAAGATGACCATTCGGCATGCCGTCGCTAAATTGGTCAGCGACGGTGTCCTGGAACGCCGGCAAGGAGCCGGGACCTTCGTGTCTGAGGAAAAAATTGAAAGAGCCGGAACAAAGCTTTTCAGTCTCTATGAAGATATCAAGAACAGAAACCTTGTTCCCGCGACCCACGTCCTGGAGAAGAAGATCATACGGCCCAACAAGCATGTGACCAAGAAACTCCAACTGGGAGACGCCGATCGGATCTTCAAGATCACGCGACTCAGGCTGGCCAATAAGACGCCATTGACCATCAATGTGGCCCACATCCCGGTGAAGTCCTGTCCCGATCTGCTGGAAGAGGACCTCACGCATGGCTCTCTGTTTCGATTACTCGAGGAAAAATACCGGATCGTCGTGAAGTTTGCCACCCAGAACATACAGGCCGTTAAGGCGAATGCCTATGAGGCCGGGTTACTCAGAATAGCGGAAGGAGATCCACTCCTTTACATGGAGCGCTGCATGTTCAATAAAAATGATCTGCCGGTTGCCTACTATCTCAATTTCTTGCGTGGCGACAAGTACACCTTCACATCGGTCTCGTACCGCTGACGGGCCTCGATTCCTCGGTCTTCAATCTCTCAGACCTTGAGCCCTTGCTCTTCTCATTCCAGGACTCGGAAATCCGTTACCGCAGCGGAAGGGCCGCACGGAACCCGTTGCCCTCGAGACGCTCCGAGGGCCAGCCCCGGAACCGATAGGCAATCCGGACGTTCCGGGGCACAACGTACCCGGAACCGCCGCGAGCGACTCTTTGGGTTCCGATGTCAGGACCGGTGGGGTTGTCCCGGGGGCTGCTGGCATCATAGTCCTTCCCGTACCCATCCTGACACCATTCCCAGACATTCCCAGTCATATCGTAAAGGCCCAGCTCGTCGGGGGAAAAGCTCCCCACCAGGGCAGTGGTCCAGGTGATCTTGCCAGGGAGCCCCCGCGCAAGTTCTCGCCGATCCGGCCGGGTCCTGAGGGACTTGCGTCCCTGACTTCGTCACGTTCCTCCTTCCATATTTTCGGTGACGGTTTGGTGGCAGTTCCAACTTAAGAGGAGGCCCTCACCGGGTAGTGTCCTACAATCAGGTTTCTCCCGCGCCAGAAATCCAAGAAGCCAATGGCAGAGTGGCGAATGAATTCGGACATAAAAAAGTCTGTCCGGGACGCGTGGCAAAAGGATACCTCTCATTGCGTCTCGGACAGACCTCTATACTATATACTATACCTTAGCCTGTATTACCTCAGCAGAGCTTCGGTCATAGCATCGGTGAACTCTGGAGCTTCGGGGGGCGTCCGACCAGTAACGATCCGCCCATCGATAGCGGCAGCCCATTCCGCCATGAATTGGCCGCCCATGACATTGACGGCATGCTTGGAAGCCATCCATCCACAGACCTTCCTGCCACACACCAGGTCAGCAGCGGAGCAAGGAATCGGGCCGTGGCAAATGGAGGCAATAATCTTTCCAGCGTCATAGGCGTCTCTCAGAAAGTCACGATGAAGCGCATTGATATTCCAAGGGTTGAACGCACCCGGAATGAACAGCAGGTCGAAATCCGACATCTTCAGGTCTTTTTCTGGAATGATCTTGTAAAAGCTCAAGGGAATTTCCTGAAAAGGAACGGTGGTCCCGAAATTCCCCACCCGGAAATTGGCGTACGGCCGGTTTCTCATTTCAGGCTCGAAGAGCCCGACGATGATCTCCGCCCCTCTGTACATCAATTCCATGGTGGGAGCACAGAGTTCGATATCCTCCCAATCATCGGCGATCATAGCCATAACTTTTTTGCCCTTGAGGATCCCTTTATGCTTGTCTACAAAAGAAGGGCTCATTAGTTTGGCCAGCGCCCGGAGGACAGCCGGCGAGTCGACGGTGTCTCTGCCGGTGATGATATTTCCGTCGGTCACCACGGGCTCGTTCTCGAATTTTCCGATTTCCCTGAGCATGTAGTCGACGGCCGAATTGCCCGTGCATTTCTTGCCGTTCACCAGACCAAGCTGAATCATCGGCAGGATCCCGCCGCCGATACCAACGATGGGGACTCTTCTGTCGGCAACGGCCTTGATGAACCCGAGCGCCACATCGTCGGGGTACATGATGTCTCCGGAGTGACCACCGATGATGATGAGGGCATCGTATTTCTTCGGATCGGCCACCTTGTAATCTGCCGCGAGGCCCTCACCCTTTTTCATGACCACCGGAAACTCGGTTCTATTCCCATTGATGCCGAGCCCATTCATACCGCCGGTCAAGGTCAAACCCCACATCCCAGCAGGTTCCGTCGGGATGCCGATCATGGGCCGGGTGCTCTTCCACAGATGGTTGTTGTCCATCACGAATTGGGGTGTTCCACCGAACTCTGCAATATACTCCGCAAAGTAGTAGGCCTGCCAATCGCTGAATTCACAGCCCACCGCGATCGCAATTTTTTTGCCGGCCAGAGGGCCTTGGGGTTTTACTTTTCCGCCATAAGGACCTACCCAGGCGGTCACGCCATCTTCCTCGAGGATTTTGATTCCTGTCGACTTGGCAACATCCAGGAATGGCGTACCCGCAGAGGAGAAGGTCGCAATCCCGAAAACCATGAGACTGATTCCCAAAACAACTGCCATTAGTCGTTTCATGGCACTTCCTCCTTATCGTCTTTTCTGAGTTGAGACCGGTGAATCACCTTGGTGACCCTCTACTGTTGGACTACGTGCCCGTTCTTCCATCACCCCCTTTCCCACATCTTAAGTTGATGGTGATAAGAACTGCCTTTCTTGGCCCCCAAATATTCATCTAGGTGATTTCGCCTTGCGTGTCAAGGGTAGATTGGACGCATGATGTGGTGGTCTCTCATTTTAGCTGAAAATCGGATTGATGAGGGAAGGATATTCAGAGGTGGGGAGGTAGAATAGTCGATGCTGTGTTCGGCGATCTCTACTATGCCCCCGTTTCTTAGGAGCGAATGAATGGAGGAGGATCAGCGAACGTGGGTCTGTTGCGGTGTGATGAGCAGTTTAACGCCCTCGTTGCTCTGATGCATCTCGAAGGCCTGCTGAAACTGCTCAAGCGGGAGCACATGACTGATGAGGGGTTGAACCCGAAGTTTCTCAGAGGCCAGGAGCTCCAGCGTGCGGGGAAAGGCGTCGTGGATCATGACGGTGCCTGAGATCGTAATCTCGTCGCGGAACACATGATACGGGCTGAACTCCACCCGATCCTTCGGGTCGCACACCCCGAAGAAGACGATCCGGCCTCCCCGGTTGACCAGTTCAAGACACTGCGAAACGGTCACGGCTAGGCCGGCACTTTCAATCACCACGTCCGGGCCCCCGTTGGAGAGGTCCTTCAACGTCTTTACGGGATCGCCACGAGTCGGATCGATGGTGGCGGTGGCGCCCAGCTCCTCGGCCAAACGCCGTCGACCTTCCTGCGGCTCGCTCACAAACACCTGCGACGCCCCCGAGAGAAGGGCCAATTGCATGAGCATCAGCCCGGCGGCCCCGCCTCCAAGGATTGCCACGCGTTGGCCCGGTTTGATCGCAGCCCGGTCGATGCCGTGCACGCAGGCACCGGCCGGCTCCAAAAAGGCGCCGCATTCAAGCGCGAGACTATCGGGCAGTTTGTAGACCTGGCGTTCCGGTACCACGGTGTACTCCGCAAATCCCCCGCGACTGTAGTGGTAGGTAGACACCCGCTTACGGCAGAGGTCTGCGCGACCACCGCGGCAGAATTCGCAGGCCTGGCAGGTTACGCCCGGGTTGAGGGCGACGCGATCCCCCGGCGCAAGAGACTTCACACTCGGGCCTACCTCCTTGATCACGCCCGAGATTTCGTGACCCGGCGTGGCGCCGATGTCAAGCTCCCAGACACCATGATATTGATGCACGTCGGTGCCGCACACACCGCAAAAATGGATTTCCACCAGCACCTCGCCTTCACGTACCTTGGGTGCCGGCACGTCCTCGAGCCGAAAATCCTCCACGCCATGGGAAACGACCGCTTTCATCGGCAGCACTCTTTCTCTGAGTGGGGCGTAGCCCAATCAGGCAACGGTTTAGACGACAGGTTGGGATAGATAGGGATGCTGAATCGGACTTCTATCATCTGCCGGGCGGGCTGTCAATGATGGTCCTAGGGGGCTGGGAACCAGACCCTGAGGGCGTGGCCCGCGAAGTAGGTAGCATCACGCTCCCAGCATCTTCTTGACCTCGGATTCCAGCCAAAGGAAGTCGAGATGACGGGGTTTCCCCTTATCATCCCTTTCCGGCAGGATAAGGCTTTTTGGGGTGAGCTTGGCGAGGGCCTCTTTGTGTTGGTTGAGCCGCTCTTCACCCTCCAGCGACGAGAAATCCGCGATGACCAGTTTGAAATCCTTGCTTTCCGCGTTGTCTTTCTCATCGATCGAGGCAAAGCAGACCGTCTCGAGTCCCAGCCTTTCAAGCGTGATCTGCAAGAGGGTCCTATAGCTGGGAGACCCCGGGGAATAGACGGCCGCCTTGCCTTCGGGATTCTCCGGGATCTCTACTTCACACTGATCGGGCGGCACGTTGAGATCATCCACGTATTCCTTCAGTTCTCCAAGAACATTTTGCTCGATCTCTTTCCAGGCAAGTCCCTCCGGCATGCAGTCCCAAAGACCGGTGGCATCCGCCTCCACATTGGCATCCCCACCATTGCCGACCTGCAAGGCCTTGGTCATGTGATTGGCCATGCATACGATGGCGCCGAGTGAAAGCTCCGATGAGGCGTGAGCAAAGTCTTTGTAAGAATGATGATCAGAAATGGCCTCCACGATGGAAGAGGGAAAGCCCCAGAGTTTGGCTACTTTTGCACCCACATAGGGGTGTTGGGTCTCAAAAACGGACTCTTCGGCAATCCGAAGGGGCTTCTTCTCGCTATGGGCAATCTGAAGGGCCTTCTGATAATCCTCATTCAGGAAATCGTCGAGCACGATCTTGCCGATGTCGTGCAGTAATCCCGCCATGAAGGCATCCTCCGGATGTCTGTATTTGAGCAGGGTCGCAATGAGCTGGGCACATACTCCACTCGCAAGGGAGTGGAACCAAAACCAGACCCGATTGAATCCAAGGCTCTTGTCTTCGGACGAAAACAGATTGAACACCGAAAAAGAGGCGACGATGTTCCTTGTCGCGCGCAATCCGATCCTCACGATACCCCGATCGATCGTCGTGACTTTGCCGGCGTAGCGCGCCGAGTTGGCGCGCCGCATGATCATGGCTGCTGTGGCCGGATCGGACTTGACCGGCTTCTCAAGGTCCTGAGCACTTGTGGCGGGGTCGTTGCACAAACGGATTATTTCGGCGACGGCAAAGGGTAGGGCCAGGATCTCCTCCATCGCTTTGATGAGTAATTGTATCTTTTCGTGGGGTTTAGTCGCAGGGTTGACATCCAGTTCCAGGTGATTCTTAACCGAAAGCTTTTTGCCAAGTCTTTGGAGGGCCCTTTCCGTCCTTTCGACAAGGAGGGCGGGTCTCAGCGGTCTGGCAAAGAGATCGAGGGCACCGCGCCCATATAAATCCAGAACCATCCGCCGTGTGACCTCACCACTCACCATGATAACGCCGATGCCGACCCCCGACAGCCTTTCGCAAAGCGTCAAGGCATTGATCCCCTCTAGATCCATGCTAAGGAATACAAGATCCGGCGTCCCTTTGGATAGTGCTTCTTTGAGCGTCTCAGGGTCTTCCGCAAAGGCCACATGAAATTGCTCGTCCGGCAGGTTGTCCGTGATGGCTTCCTGATCTCCGGGATCCCCGCTGATGACCAGGATGTTGTATTCAGTCTGTAGCCGATCCACTTTTTAGAAGGTCCTCGAGGTTTTTCCTCGTGTCATTCCGACACCTCGCGCTTGAAACCGTCGCAAAGCTCGTGCCATTGGACCGATGATCTATCGCAGGAAAGAGCGGATCGCCAAAAGAGAAGGCCGCTCGTGCATATTTTGAGCTTAATTGAGCGAAAACGCTCAATGAGGGGGCATTCAACTGTGAGCAGTCAGCCCTGCCGCTTGCCGCAGGAGTCTACCCGCCTTGGGAGGGCGGTCAGGTTGATCGATGGGCAAGCTTCATAAGATCGGTACTTGAATTTGACATTTTCAGATCTTCGACGCCTGTTCGCCTGGTCATGGGGGACGATGGACCCCATTGTTTGGACAGCCTGAAGTATGGAATAAGCTCTGAGTTGA
>CAZAGT010000039.1:0-21761 GCA_964484515.1 uncultured Desulfobacteraceae bacterium
TCTCGCAGTAGTTTATCCCGACGCGTCGGGACTTCACCCTCGACGCCTTGGATCTGCAGCATCCTCGACTTTTGCAACCTTAGCGTACATGCAAAAAAGGGGCACGAAACGATTTTAACTTTGATGGCTACCTCATCATCCATTTAGAAGATGGAAGCAACGCTCTCGGCAACATCCTTATTGACCTACACTTTCGCTCTGCAAAGACCTACCCGAGTCGCGGAGGGCAATGAAGACAACCCGCATAGCCTTCCTCAAAGTCTATGTTTTCGGCGCCGACGTGGCTAAACCCGGGCAGGCATGCACAAGCCCGTCAAGGGCCTTTCTGGCTAGATCCTGATGAAGGTCTTCGCTTTTGTATATTCTCTCGAACCCCGGCAAATCAAAAGAAGAGGATACCTGAGCCCAGTAAAGGGCCCTTCGCGAAAGCTCGAAAACCGGGTCCTGCGGATCCAGTCGTAGGAGATCGTCCAGCCCGGCCTTGGTGGATTCATACTCAGTAGCCAGGCGCACGGTGGGCAAGAGGTTGACCGCCTGGTGCCGACCGAATGAGAGGACAGGTCGACCGAATACGACCGCCTCGGTGGCAGCGGTTCCGGTGATGGTCGCGGTTACGGTTGTGGCGCAGATCCATTCCCAGCTGCTGGTCTCCGGGTGCGCCAGCACCACATTGCCGATCTGCAACAGCTGGTGGTAGTAGCGTTTCGATCGGACCCCGAACGAGAAAGGCTGTTCTTTAACGACCACGAAGGCATCCGCGGGAAGGGACTTGGAGATCCAAGCAATCATCTCCATGGAGTTGTTGAACTCTGGCGAGAGCGCCAAAAGTGCGATCTCAGGTTCCAGGTGCAAGGGCACGTAAACCGATCTCCTCCCGGCAAGTTGATTAGGCCGCAGGCCGTAACGGAGAAATAACCTGTAATTTCGCGGTCGCCTCAAGATATTCGGAACCCATCCGAATAGTGGGTACGAATCCTTCTTGCGGCTGCCACGGACGAAAGCCTTAAGCTCATTGGTCACGTTACGGCCTAAATCCGGCAATGTGCCTCTCCAAGTATAACGCAGCAGGGCGTGGTTGAACTTGGAACCGGCCTCTTGTGAGTACTCGCCCGGTGGAGGCAACTGCTCCAATGACTTTGTCACGTTTTCGCGCAGCGCCTGCAGAAAATCAGTGTCTGTCAAGTAAAGATCGTCAGACCACATGAAGCGGCTGCCCAGTTTTACGGGCGCCGGAGAAAGATATCTTACACCCCTGGCACCGGCTACGGCGTTGAGCACCTCGTCTTTCTGGATGGCTATGATTACGTCAGGTCGGTAGTGCTCCAAAAGGAGTTCGGCATACTCAAAGCGTCGAAGAATGTAAGCCAGCTTCTGCTTGTACCCCCAGCATGCGCGGCGTATCCGGGGATAGCGGTCTGCGTTGAACAGGTAGCCTCGACCCAAAGCTCGATCATAGGAAAGGAGCATAGCGAGATGCACACCATAGTGTTCCTCCACCTGAAGTGCCCTGCCCACAACATCGGACTGTGAAACGTCGGCTGAGAAATCTTCGGCAACCATCATATCATCGGCCAACTGCGGCGCTAATCGCCGGATTAGAGTCGCGACATCCTGGTCCCTGGGAGCGAAGCGCACGGTGTGACCTAGCTCCGCAAGCTGTCGGCCCAGGCTGATGAAGAAGCCCTTCTGCTGCGATGCTAGGGGAATCAGAACCTTCAAAGGCTGCTCCCGGCAGGTAGCTGTCTTTCCGGCTCGTAGCCGTAACTCTCTAGTAAATCAGCCAGGTGCTTTCGCACCAATTCGATCTCCTGCGGGGAGAGTACCTGGAGGTGGCGATCCAAAATATCTCCTTCGATTTCCCGGGTTTCCTTGAAGGAGGATAGGCCGGGCCAGGACTTGGCCGCCAGGGTCGGCACGAGCAGATTCTCCGTAAACGGTATCTCCCAAAAGGCAGCCACCTCCCTGATGACCTCACGCGGTCTTGCGACCAAATTTTCATAAGTGATAAGAATCGTATCCTTGCCAAGGATCTCGTCGCGATGATCCCAAAAGAACGCATAATCCCGAAGGGCATCGCCGAAGTTAAACGGATTAAGGAGCTTGTGGCCGCGTATCTGCCTTGATTTCTTTAAGGAATCCAATGCGTAATAGGGATTACGCAAGATAAAGACAAAACGCGCACGATCAAGAAAACGACGACCACTCAGAACGCTCATGCCGTAATCTGCACTCTTGATGAGTACTTTATCCGCCCCGGAATAATCACCAGCCGAAGCCGCAGCATAGGCGGCCACAAGCACGTGCCAAACATCCTGAACTCGGACGCAGCCGCGCAGGGCATCTAATTGACCCGTGAATGTCTCTGTGTTGAAGCCTAGGTCTACTTCAAACTCTCGAAAAGCACCGGCCTGGCGGTAACGGCCTTCGATCCAAGGCAGCAGGTCGCGCTCGATGAACCCCTCGGTGAGGGCCGGAGGATCGTATGACCGTAACAGGTCCAGGAACATCTCTATGCGTCCGGCAATGTCGTAGCGGTAAACGTGCTCCCAGAAGAAGGCCTCGTCGATCATGTCGATCAGCCCGGGTTGGGAGTCGAAAAGGCGGTTCAACAGCGTCGTCCCCGACCGCTTGGGCCCGCTAATGATGCATGTTTTCATAGCCTTCTTCCAGTCCCTTTGCAGAATTTCATCCCAACAGGAACCCACTCTTTCGCCCAAACGCTTTTGAAGGGTTTGACAAAACAAAGGTAAGCGAAAGAATCATCTTCCAACGGATATCGATATCACCCTGCCGCCTGTATCTTGACCATATCAGCATACCAAGTATCCTCATGCATCAGATCCCCGTGACTGCCGCTTTCAATCACTTTCCCCTTCTCAAGAACGATAATCTGATCCGCTCTCCTTATAGTGGACAGCCGATGGGCGATGATGATCATCATGATCTTTCTTTCGGCTCTTATATGTTCCATAGCTTTCTGTATGAATCTTTCAGATTCGGAATCGAGGGAACTCGTGGGCTCGTCGAGAATGATAATGGATGCCTTCTGAAGCAGGGCCCTAGCAAGGATGATTCTTTGCTTCTGCCCGCCGGATAATTTCATCCCTCTTTCGCCCACCATCGTCTGATACCCTTTAGGAAATTCTTGTATAAAGTGACCTGCACAGGCCATTTCAGCCGCGAGCATAATCTCCTTCGTAACGGCATCAGGCCGGCAATATTTGATATTGTTCTCAATGGTATCATTAAAAAGAAAGCCTTCTTGTGAAACAAACGCAATGGACCTTCTCAGTGTCCGCAGATCAAACTCCTCAATGGGGACATCATCGATCGATACCTTTCCTTCAAAAGGAACTCTCAGGCGCGGGATTAGGTCTACAAGCGTCGATTTCCCTGCACCTGAACGTCCGACCAAAGCCGTCATCTTCCCTGCAGGCACGAAAATGTTAATGCCCTCCAAGACAACACCATCACCCGAGTTATAGGAAAATGATACATCTTCAAACTTGATCCCCTTATTCAAGTGAAGCTCCTTGAGCTCCCCACCTTTGATCTGTTCCGCATGGCTGGCTTTGCGCAGTAATTCACGAACCCGAAAAAGGCTCCCGGATAGACCACTGAGCGCCTGCTTTGCATTGAAGATCTCTTTGGTGTACGGCATTAGCCTCAGCAAGACAAAAATGAAAATACCCGTCTTAGCCAAGGTCATCTGGAACACGTCGACGGATAAATAAAGGATCGTCAAACCTGCCAAAATGACCATCGGGTCGACGACAAATTCCATCCGAGCCCGGATCTTCGCGAGGTTATAGGTATTCCTTTTGATTTTCTCCGACAGCGATTTTATAAAATTTGCTTCCTGGTCCTCGGTGGCAAACAATTTAATAAGCCGTATGCCGTTTAAACGCTCAACAATAGAAAACGCTATTTCTTCATTGTATTTTGATATTTCATCACCGATATCACCGGACTTCCTAATGCTCGATCTCAAAACTATCCCCACACATCCCATGATGACCAGCGCAAACAAGGTCATTCCTGGAGACAACAGCAGAAGAAAGACAAAATAAAGCACAAAGATGACCAAGGCTCCGAGTAGATTGAAAAAAACAAAAACACCGGCTCCTGCCCTTACTCCGTCAATGGTGAGAACATTAATGAGGGATCCCAAGCCATGCGCATCAAAAAACGGCATATCCGCTGTCGCGAACCATTTGAACCCCGTACCGCGGATATCCGCAAAGATGCTTTCGCTGATCCAGGCACTGTAAATACTCTTCAAGTAATTAAATCCTTGTCTGATCATGAGAAGGCCAAAAATGGTAATCATCAGGACGATGAGGTTCGTCGGAAGGTTGACAATAGCAAACACCTTCCCTATGTAAGCCCACATCTTGGACGAACCTGCAAGTGCTTCAAAGTCCCTACCCTTCTCAATAAAATCCATGACCGGAAACAGCATGGCCACTCCGAATCCTTCAAAAAACGCGGCCGCCAGAGTGATGCCGAGCAAATATGCGATCTTTGATTTTGTTACCGAAGGGAACACAAGAATGGCGTGAAAGATCCTTAGCATTGGCTTTGCCTTCGGTGATCTAGGCTCATTTTGAATTGCCGCTCCGTGTGCTACCGTAAGGTGAGCCTAGCCATGGTTGACTTCAGTGGCCAATCCGACTGAATCTCACAACAATATCCGGCCTCTTTCGAAAGTTGTTCCACTCTATCAGCGGACCTATAAAACTGCATTTTGCCCTTTAAGGGTTTCGCCGTTTGTGGAAAGTCAAAATATACCTCGCCTGCGGGAGCCACCAACCTTCTCATCGATTTCATGAGCACAAGAAAATCCTCGTCCGGCAAATACTGAAAAACTGAGAACGACCATACGTAATCAAAGGTAGTACCCGCTAAATCCCCCAAAACCAGGTCATTCACTTTAAAAGTTCGGTAATTCTCCTCTTCGATACCATGACTCTTCAATAGTTCGCGTGCTGTCTTTAGGCGTGAAGCCGAAATGTCAACACCCACATAGTTGCCTGGATTCAAATACTGAATGAAAAACAACCCCGCTCGCATAAAACCACAGCCATAGTCAAGAAGCCTGTGTCTTGGCTGCAGGCCATGGGCCTTAAGATACTCAAATTGTTGCTTTCCTTGCTCTATGTAATTCGTTTCTATAGGTCTTTCGTGCCTTGTTACTTCCGCCTTATCTATTTTTTGGGCTTGAAAATCAATCAAAGATTTTCCCCTCACACGATAAAGCAGATGGTAATGCACTAGATCCCGCGGATAATAGTAGAACCGGGTTTTTACCGAATTGAAATCCCCTCGAAGCCAAGATACAATCTTGCCGTACATCAGAACACTCCCCGTCTATAGCTTACGTTAGCAGGATCAAGACAAGGTCTACTCCGATTTCTTCTTGCCGTTTTGCTGATGCGAAAAATTCCCATAGAGAGGCAACACGTGCTGCAAAAGCGAATCAAGGGCAAGGCAATAGACCAATTCATACTACGGGGAGCACCTAATAGTTTGCGCATATTGATATACTGGTTATAGCTAATTTACAGCTACGTCATTTAACGAATGCAAACTACTTTATGACCCCCGTAGTAAATGAGTTCAGCATGAGGCTCCCTCATTCCGAAGTCGATCCATCTCAAGAGACTCTTCTGTTCATCATTTCAATCGATGTCGATGTCCTTGGCCTTTTACCAGTCAAAAGATTGGCCGAACCAGGACATGAACGGTTCTCATGGGCAGTACTGTTCTCTGAGAGAGTTGGTGGTTCATATCATTTCCCAGGTAAAGGGCGAGCCTTTGCGTACGTCTCTCTTGAATCGCCGCCCTAAGATTTCTTTCAGATGTCTTGTGTGAAGTCCATCTCCCGGCCTAATCGAGCGTACGTTTTCGTCGGTTACTTTGTCATCTTTCTTGACATCTTCCACGACAAATAGGGAGCGCCGAAATGCACGATTTTCGTTCTCCTTGACGCATGGTCCGTAGCGGACACTTCCCGATGCCTTTTCAGCGAGTCTGATGGCATCCACCATGGTCTTGAATTCATGAGGCTCCGATGAAAAAACCGCATCAGGACCACCTTCATCCCTTGTCAAGGTCAAATGTTTTTCGACCATACACGCGCCGAGCACAACAGCAGTCAGGGCCACTTCGTGGCCCAACGTGTGATCTGAAAGACCCGCAGGAACCCCAAAGGTCTCGGACAAGTTCGGTATTGTCTTCAAGTTGGCATCGCCCGGATCGGCCGGGTAAGCGCTCACACACCTCAATAGGACGATCTGGTTGTTCCCGGCTCTCCTACTCACCAAGACCGCTTCTTCTATCTCGCCCAAGGTACCCATCCCCGTTGAAAGGATGATCGGTTTACCCTTCTTGGCAATCGTTTCAATCAGGGGTATGTCGACCAGTTCGAAGGAAGCGATCTTAAATGCCGGGACGTCCATCTCACTCAAAAAATCGACTGCCGTGTTATCGAATGGCGTAGAAAACAGAGTGAGCCCCATCTTTTCTGCTTCTTCTTTGAGTCGTGGCTGCCATTCCCATGGTGTAAACGCCTTTGTGTAAAGATCATACAGGGTTTGGCCCGCCCAAGGACCTCTCTCGATTCTAAAATAGCTCGTGTCGCTCCTGATTGTGATCGTATCCGGGGTATAAGTCTGTAATTTTACGGCATCCGCTCCGCTTTCCTTCGCGGCATGGATGATCTCCACTGCTTTTTGGTAGCTTTGATTGTGATTAGCAGACATTTCGGCAACAACGTAAGCGGGCTGCGACTCCCCTATTGCTCGGCCTTCGATGTCAACACAATGTACGATTTCCTGCATCTTCGACATGCTCACGATTGTTAGATCATTAATGCCTTTCTTATCTTATGAGTACCCCTGTTTCCATGAAAAACGTGGCCTATATTTCAGCTGGATTCCTTTTCCACAGCCAAATATTTCCTTGTCCATAATCTCCGATAGCCGGTAGCCGAAGCGCCAATTGGTTAATTGGAGATTCATAATCAGGTTCTCTGTTCTCCTGAGCAGCACAAAAGGCATTTATTACTCTGCTCAAGAAATAGTAGGTTGAGCTGTAATCCAATCTGGCTTCTAATGAGACGCCTTCGACTTCTATGTCTTTTAGTTCAACATCTCTTAGGTATCGATTGTGCCACGGCGGTTTGATCTCTGGCAAATCAACCCTGCGCCGTAGTTCATTAAGCCTTTCCAGACCGTCCTGGCTGTTTTCGCACATCACGTAGAGGCCTCCCTCTGCCAGGACCGCCAAAATGCTGACGATTGCCTGTTCTTGATTGGGCCAGTGTGGTAGATTAATCAACACCCGTTCGGTATATATAAGATCAAATCTATCTGAGACGTGAGATATACTTTTAAAATCCCCAACCTGGAACTCCACACGCCCCCTGAGAACGTGATCTAAGGCCAGCGACTTCGCAGCTGTAATCATCTCCTCCGCAAAATCCAAGGCTAGAATTTGCACTTCGTATTGCCGGGCAAGTTCAATGGCGGTAATGCCGTTGCCGCAGCCCACTTCGAGAATAGTCATACCGTCACGAACATAATTAGAGATTGCTTCAATTTCGAGTTGTTTGGCGATGATATCTCTTGTCCCGGCAAACCTACCTAGCACCGCCCTTCTGTTCCAGAAGTCTCGAACCTTATCCTTTGCATCACCAATCCTTGACATCTAGTCGCTCCTCAAGTGATCCAGCATAGCTTCTGTCACAAGTCTCGCTCCCCTTCCGTCCACGATGCGTCTTCCTCTTCGGCTCATCTGTTGTCTTCGTTCCTTGTTATGAATTAAATCGCGAAGAACTTGTGCGAATCTTTTTAAGTCAATTACATCGAACCATCCCACGCTCAACGCTACACCTGTTTCTTGAAGAGCTTTAGCAGCCTTTTCTTGGTTTTCAGCTAGTGTTACAACTACGCTGGGTAAACCCATAAACGCCATCTCCAGGCATGTGGATCCTCCAGATGTTACTGCCAAATCAGCCCACGCCATAAACTCCGTCATGTCTTCCGCATGGCATAATAACCGTATCCTGCACGACATAGAAGCAAGTGTACTTTTCACACTCTCGCTGTGTTTATTTGCTGGACCCAAGAGGACTTTGATGTCCTGGTTCGCGGTACCGGCAGATTCCAATGTTTCGACGATTCTCGGGGTCACATTATCAGGGTCCGCCCCACCAAGAGTCACCAGGATATTTCGTGCGATTTGAGGAACCTCCCTGTTCCAGTTCTGCCAGGCAAGAAATTCCTGCCGCAATAAAGTATATCGCGTTCCCAGCAAACACTCCGTGTCCGAACCGCGCGGATAGAAAATCCTCTCGGCCCATAAGTTTTGATTCAAAACAATGTCTGCGTGATAGAAAGGATGATTGCCCATGTCATCGATGACAAGCAGGGGATGACCGGATTCTTTTAGGGCCTTCTGATAGTTGGGATCGAAGTGATAACCGTCCAGCACGACCCAGACCCTGTCCCCCGATTCTTCTTGCAAGACGGAAGCCTTACCTAAGGCCTTCTTCAGATCGCAAGGATCGGGATGATGCGCGCTAATGGATTCTACGTCAAAACCCTCCTGCGTGATGCGCCCGCGCAGGGCGTCACTCGTGCAGTAGCTTAGGAAGGTTGCCGTGCCACCGCAATTTCGCCAGGCTTGGGCCAACGCCAAACACCGCATCATGTGTCCGGCGCCTATTTCAGAAGATCCGTCTGCCCTTATGACCAGATGACCCATGAGGTTCTTACGGGAATCAGCGGTGGTGAGGCTCTTTGGCGTCTGACTTCCCAATCCGCTTACACTATACTGGCCTCTCCTCTACACTCCGGTTGATTTCCAACAGCCACGGATACCTTTCAATCGCGCTGACTACATCCCTTGTTGAGAAAAATATATTTTCGTAGGCCAAATGGTAAAACAAGGCCCTGGCAAAACAATAATCCCTCTCGTCGTCGATACAGTGCCTGATGTACGAAAGATCCCTCTTGCCCTTTATGCCCTTACAGATAAAAGTGCCGGGGTTGCTATACATGTACAGGGTAACGTGTTCACGTTCTTGTTGCTCAGCTGCCTTGCGATAGGCTTTCTCTAAAGATGCAAAGGAAAAAACCTCACTATCCGTTCCCTTCGGGAATGTCCTTTCAAGGGTATTGCTCGCGTAATCGGGCTTTTCATCCAGGAATAACTCTATGGTTCTGCTCGTCACCTTGATATCGATGAACGGACAATCTCCCGTGATTCGGACAACAGTATCCGCCCCATGCGCCTTTGCTGCCATGTAATACCTCTCCAAAACATCCTCATGGCTGCCACGAAAAACGGGGATTCCTTCATGGCTGCCAAAGGCGGCTACCGGATCGTCGGCCTTCAGGTGCGATGTCGCCAGAACCACCTCGCTGAGTTCGGGGACCCTTTTCAGTCGCTGTAAAGTATGCCAAATAACCGGGACCCCCCCTATCTGCTTCATGACCTTGCCCGGGAAACGGCTTGACCCCATTCTGGCTTGAACAATCGCAACGATCTTCATGTCATCAGCGCCTACCTTTTTCAAACAGCCACCAAGTGACGTTATCGAAGGGGGTTACTTTCTTCCAGAGAAAGCCGTAATCCGATAACTTCAGATCGGGCCAGTGATCCAAATAGAATCCGCCGAAATCTCTTTTGAAAAGCAATCCTTGGTGGCCCCTGTACTTCTTTTCTACGGGCTCGGACGAAAAGTATTCCATGCATGCGATATACTTCTTTGAAACCCGGTAGATCTCCGAACAGAACGTAAACAGGTCTTTCGGATGCACATGGATCAAAACCCCGCATGTAAAAGCCATGTCAATGCTGTTTGCCCCAACAGGCAAATCAAAACCATCAGTATGGAAAGCCCCGGTCAAGGCGATCTCTCCATCACTTTCAAGTATATCGTAGGCCTTTCTGTTAGGCTCGACGGCATAGAAGGCCCCACTCCACCCGCATTTCCTGAGGCCTTTGAGGTTGAGACCGATATTTGCACCCACCTCAAGGATTGAGACGGTTCGTTCGATACCGGCGGACACGAAGATCTCGTCCAGATGCTCCCCCCTGGCCATGATTTGTTGCGGCGAAACTCGGCTTCTCTCCACGTAGGCATCACCGAAATCCTCGGTCCAAAAACCCAGCTGTCTTGTTTTCATTGCAATCTGACTATTCCTCTATGCCTATGAGACCATCATGTTCTCAAAGTATTCCATATTGGGTTCAACAATGCTCCCGTTTAAAGCCCTTTCCAGCGCCTGCTCATCAAAAAGAATCCTGCATGTATTATTTATCCATGCGGGGACCATGCGACACCTCTTTGAGACCAGCTCATAGGCACTCCCCTTCCAGGGTTTCCCCTCTATTTCAATAACGATAATCGGTTTATTCGTGCAGACAGCGATGCCGAAAGTCGAAGTCTCCGTGTGGGCAAAAAGATAGGCGTCACAGGTGTGGTGGACCTCCTCAAAGGCTTCGGCTCTAATTTCGTCCGAGAATCTTTCAAAAACGCCTTTGATCTCTCTCAATCTATCCGGATGGGCCTTGTAAATCGCCTTGAAACCCCTCTTTCTAAGGAAACCAAGCAACCTTATTTCCAGATCCAAATGAAATAAAGAGAAGTGTCCGGGGAAATCCATATACCGGGTCTGATTCATGGGAAAGCCAATCAACATGACTCGGCTGATCTTCTCAGACACGGGCAAGGGCTTGCTCCTCTCCGCCAAAGTCCGATAATAGTCCGTATCCATCGAAGATATCCGAGTCTCCGTGCCATACGGCAACCTAGCCATTCTCTGTGCTTCCTTGAAATTCGGAACACTCTTGGAGGAAGCAACGATATATTCGTCGCAATGGGCCAGTTCACTGGGAGCGAAATAACGGGAAAGCAGGGATCCGAATGTATTTCCATGTTCGAAACCGACAACTCTGGTATTGAATTTTCGTTTCAGGGCAAAGCAAATGGTTTTGTTTATGGGTTTGGCTACTTCTGAAAGCAGCAACAAATCGATCTTTTGCGGATAATCCTGAACGATGCCTTGGTACAATGAGAAGGAGATATACAATGGCCACTTGCCCAGGTTGCTCAAATAAGCCTTTGAGGTCGAGTCCAAGGTAGGTCCCAGATCTCTTGCCAGCCTTTCGATGTTCGCGACGATCTTTTGGATCACATCTTCAATTTCCCCGGTCCTTAACCGCCCTCCGGGAGCAGCCCATGGAAGAAAGTCCAAAGAGGATTTATGGGTGACCACGAGTTTCTTCTTGCTGCAATATTCTTTTTTGAGGCGTACGAATGATCCCAGGCTGACGCTGATCTCGTGATCCGCAAAGGCGTTCAGTACGCTAGCCGCAGAAAACCGATTCTTTAGCAGGAATTTCAATACCTGCTTAAGTCTGTTCTTCGCCCTCTGCGCGGATCCAACCTCTGGCAGACCCGGCTGAGGTTTGAAATTTCCCGTCAGAATTTCAGAATAGTATTGGGACTCCTCGTGAAGGAACACGTCATGGCCAGCCTCCTTAAGCCTGTCCACGACCAGCAGTGCATGGAGGACCATGCCGTATTGTTGGATCAAGCCTATATGTGAGAGAAGGACGTCCCTGAGTGTCCGGCTGCCCTTCTTTATCTCCTCATGAAAGATGTCTCCGATCTGATCGGTGAAAGCAAAGTATTCCCGGTCGCTAACAGGCCAGAAAAATCCATCCTGCCACTTTTCCACACCGATCTGTTTTACCCCGAAGATGTCAACCGGAAAGACCTTCAAGACTCCGTGCCCTTCTGCGCTTCATGATCTGTTATCCCGTTCCATGCCTTGGTAACGGGGACCCCGTCGGACTACAATTCCTGAATCAAATCCCTCATTTCTTCAACGCTCAAGAACCATGGATTCGTGCCCGAATTGTACTCAAAGTCATCGGGCACAGGCTCCGAGCCTTTCCAGTTGCACCTTCTTCTCCAGAACAAGAAGTCCGGCTGAATGATATAGAAATCTCCCACGTCGATGGTTCTTCTGGCGTCGTCTTTGGTGATCATGACCTCATGAAGTTTTTCACCCGGCCGAATACCCACGACTTCAGACTTGCATTCGGGGGCTATCGCACTTGCAAGATCCACGATCCTCATGCTCGGAATCTTGGGCACGAACAGCTCTCCACCGACCATTTTTCCCATGCAGTCGAGTACAAAATGGACCCCCTGCCTAAGGGTAATCCAGAACCGGGTCATGCGCGGATCGGTGATAGGCAGTACCCCTTTTTGCCGCTGTTTCAAAAACAACGGGATGACGCTTCCTCGGCTCCCGACCACGTTGCCGTAACGCACCACGCTGAAGATGGTCCCGTCTCGTTTAGTATATGAGTTCCCCGCGATGAAAAGCTTATCCGAGCAAAGCTTGCTGGCCCCGTAAAGGTTGATGGGATTGGCCGCCTTATCGGTGCTGAGAGCCAATACCCGGTTCACCCCTTGATCAATGGCTACATCGATAATGTTTTGGGCGCCGATGATATTTGTTTTCACAGCCTCGAAAGGATTGTACTCGAGTGTCGGGACTTGCTTTAAGGCCGCCGTGTGAATGACATAGTCAACACCCTGGAAGGCCCGATTGAGTCGTTCTTTATCTCTCACATCTCCCAGGAAATATCGAATCGGATACTTCCCCATGGGGAAGAACTGGGACATCTCATACTGCTTCAACTCATCGCGGCTGAAGATAATCAGTTTCTTGGGTTTGTACCGTTCGAGGATGATCTCCGTGCACTTCTTGCCGAAAGAGCCAGTGCCGCCGGTAATCAGAACGACTTTGTCAGTGAACATCGCTTAAACCTCATCCTCGTAAGGAAGCTCAAAGGAAAAGCCTGAGTGCGACATCGAGTTTCTGCTCAGCTCTCCTTGACTGAGATATGCGTCCGCTTCCGGAATCGATTATTGGGCGCCGTCGAGAAGCTTGAGCAGGATCTCGACGACGTATTGAAGGGTCTCTTCATCCATGGCAGGGAAGAGCGGCAGGCTGATGCAGCTGGCATAATAAGCCTCTGCTGCTGGAAAGCGGTCCTTCTCGTAGTGGTATCGTTCTTGGTAGAAGGGTTGTTGATAAATGGGGATGTAATGGACCTGGCAACGGATCCCCTTAGCTTGCAGATCTTCGAAAAGTTGATCCCGTGTGATCTTACAGCGGGCTCCGAGACGTAGTGGGTACAGGTGGAAACACGGATCTGTATGCTCTGGCCATGGCGGCAACATCACGATCTCATTGTCTGCAAGACCCTTTAGGGAACGATTGTATTCCCTGGCAACATCCTGCCGTCTGGCCTTGAATTCAGCCAGACGTTTCATTTGTGATAGGCCGAGAGCGCATTGGATATCGGTAATGCGTCCGTTGAATCCCAAGGCCTGCATTTCATAATACCAGGAGGGGGCGCCTTCCTGACGGTTGCCGGCAAAGGGTCGATTCTTATACCTGGTGGGATCTCTGACAACACCATGATTGGCAAGCAGTCGCACTCGAAAAGCCAGCTCCTCGTCATTGGTGAGCACGGCCCCGCCTTCGCCGGTCGTCATGCTCTTGACCGGATGAAAAGACAAAATCGCCATGTCGGTATGGCTGCACGAGCCGCATGCGTATTCGTAACCCTGGATGCGATAGGTCGATCCGACGGCATGGGCGGCGTCCTCGATTAGCGTGAACCCATAGGTCTCAGAAAGTTTACGAAGCCGGGGGAGATCGGCGGGGACACCGGCGAAATCAACCGGAATAACGACCTTGGGTATCGGGCGGGTTTCACAATAGGCTTCCAAGGATGCAGGGGAAAGACATAAGCTATCCGATTCGATATCAACGAAGTCCGGTCGCCCGCCGCACGACGCGATACAGTTTGCAGAAGCCAAAAAGGATATGGGCGATGTCAAGCCTACGTCTCCCGCACCGACTCCGAGCGCTAAACACGCCAGCTGGAGGGCTATGCTTCCGTTTGATACCATGACACAGTGTTTGGTACCGCAGAGATCGCACAAAGCCCGCTCAAGCGCCTCAACCAGAGGGCCTTGGGTCAACCGATCGGATCGAAGAACGGAAGAAACCGCCTCTATATCTTCTTCGGTGATGGTTTGCCTGCCGTAAGGAATCGACCTCATGAATCGCCAACTACGCCGGACCGTGCCACAGTTTCAACCGATTTCGGTAACGCTCCGGTCCTCTTGCCGATATTTGGTTCCGCATACGTCACAGACCCCGCGGCCCTCATCGAAATGGAGCCGCACGCCGCAGCGGCACATCCACCCCTTGATCGCGGCCGGATTGCCGACCACCAGGGCATAGTCGGGAACGTCTTCGATCACTACGGCCCCGGCCCCCACAAACGCGAAACGACCAATGGTGTGGCCGCAAACAATGGTCGCATTGGCACCCAGGGTTGCGCCCTCTCCCACCGGAGTCGGCCGGATCTCCTTCTTGCGCGGGATGTAGCTTCTCGGATTGTACACGTTGGTGAAGACCATGGAGGGCCCGCAGAAGACCCCGTCCGCCAATGAAACCCCCGGGTACACAGAGACGTTGTTCTGGATCTTGACCCGGTTTCCGATCGTGACGTCGGGCCCGATCACAACATTCTGTCCGATGTTGCAGTCGCGGCCGATCCTGCTCCCCTTGATGATGTGCGCGAAATGCCACACCTTCGTCCCCTTTCCGATCTCACAACCTGGATCGACGACCGCCGTCTCGTGAATGAAGACATCGAATGGAGGGGCCCCTGTTCCACCCTGCGGCAGGGCGATCGGCGCACCCTCACTCTCCAACGATCTCTGACAAGCCTGCAGGACTCGCAAGACCCTGAGGGCCTCGTCGCCATCGGTCTTGGGCCTGAGGCGGTCTTTGATACAATCGATGAAATGACGGCATTCTTCCCGGAGCGGCTCCTTTCTCTCTAAGCTGACCTTTTCGGCCTCCTTCTTGTCGGGTACCGGGACATGGTCTTTCCATTCGATGCGGTGTGGATATAAGAGCAGCTTGTCCTGGGGTTCTACATCGTTGAACAGGGCCATCTTGCGATCACCGACGACCACTAGACGTTGCTCCTTGTATGGATGAAGCCAACTCACGAAGATGTGCGCCCGAATCCCCGAGGGAAAGCTCAGGCTGCTCAAGGTGACATCTGCCACCTTTTGATGGAGATAACTGGCCCCTTTGCTTGCGACCTGATCGGGCATCTCGCCTGCCAAGGAGAGGATGACCGAGATATCATGGGGAGCAAAGCTCCACAAGATGTTCTCCTCCGTCCGGATCTTCCCCAGGTTCAGGCGATTGGAATAGATGTACTGGATTCTGCCGAGTTCACCGTCGGAGACCAGTTGCTTCAGCATCGCGACGGCAGGATGGTAATGGAGCAGATGGCCTACCATGAGGACTTTCTGTTTCATTGAGGCCAATTCGGAGAGTTCCCGGCCCTCCTCTTCATTCAGCGCAAGGGGTTTTTCCACAAAGACGTGCTTTTCGGCCAGCAGCACCTCCTTGACCATCGAATAGTGCGTCTCGGCCGGGCTCGCGATCGCGATCGCCGAAATGTCCGGATTAGCCAAGACGGTTCGGAACGAGTCGGTGACGTCAATCGTCGGGTACTGCGCCTTGATTGCACCAAGGGTTTCCGCCTCGCTGTCACAGACGGCGGCCAAGACCCCTAGGGCGTCAAAATTGCGCACCAGGTTCTTGCCCCAGTAACCAGCCCCGACTACAGCGATCGAAACGTCAGTCATCTCTCGTATGAAACTCCTTGAAAGGAGATCTTTGATACCTTAACGCCCGGCCATGGGCGACAGACGTCGCTGAGCTCAAAATATCAATTCGATTACTGACTTCATGAAGTTTCGCAGGCGATCAACCTGGCCGCCCTCCCAGGGCGGGTAAATTCCTGCGGCAAGCGGCGGGGCTGACCTAAGCCTTAAAGAAGTCGATCACGCTTTGAATGATCTCCTCGAGGTCATGGCGGGGCTTAAAACCGGTGAGGTTCCTCAGCTTGGTGGTGTTGGGACACCGTCGTTCCATATCCTCAAAGCCGGGACCGTATGCCTTTTCGTAGGGGACGTGCTCGATCTCTGAATCGCTCCCGGTCATCTCCTTGACTTTTTCAGCCAATTCGTTAATGGTCACCTCCCGGTCGTTCCCCACATTGAATACGTCACCTTCGGCCTCCGGCTCATCCATCAGTTTCGTGAGCGCCGAGACCACGTCCTGAACGTGACAGAAACTCCGGGTCTGGGTGCCGTCGCCGAAGACCCCGATCGGTCTGCCGAGGAGAGCGCTCTGTACGAAGTTGGGCAGGACCATGCCGTACTGACCCGTTTGTCTGGGACCTACCGTGTTAAATAGGCGACCAACCACCACCGGCAATTTCTTCTCATCGAAATAGGCCAAGGCCTGAAACTCGTCCAACGTCTTGGAACAGGCATAGGCCCAGCGCCTCTTTTTCACTGATCCCATCACCCGGTTATCGTCCTCCGAGAGACTGTGCTCTAGGTGTTTCCCATAAACCTCTGAGGTCGATGCGATGAAGACTTTCTTCTTGAAGCGATTGGCAAGTCTGAGGACCGTCTCGGTCCCTTTGACGTTGATATCCAGGGTCTCCACCGGATGATCCATAATATTCCTAACCCCCACGGCGGCTGCCAGGTGATAGATGTGGTCGACCTTGAAGATCAACTCGTTCATCACCGACTCATTCAGAATCGTGTCGACCACCAAATGAAACCGTTTTACATCCTGGATCGAAGCAAGGTTTGCCAGTTTCCCCGTCCACAGATTATCGATGACGAACACCTCGCGGTCCATCTCGAGCAAACGCTCCGCCAGATGGGAACCGATGAATCCTGCCCCGCCCGTAATGAGGATTTTCATAGGCCACCCCGTTGAGACTCCAAAATTATTGGCTCGTGCTTTCTTCCTCAGAGGCTGTCGGAAGCCGGTTTTTCGAGTGTCTCGTAAGATGTCCGCAACACGCGAAGATGATCCCCGGCACTCGGGACCGGCGAGCGAACGTCCAAACACACAGCTCCGCCTGGTCGGTTACATCGTGTTGAAAATGCCAACTTGTTGATAAATCGTAGATTATAGGAAGAAACCCGGTTCGCCTAAATCCCACGAGGCGCCTCCCGAGAGTCTCTCTTCCCGAGGCGCACCATGACGCCGTCAGGCCCTTTCGAGCGCCCAGTCCTCTATCTCGACCTCCAGCGACCGGTGGAGCAGATCGACCGAGACCACCACCTTGTCGGACTGCCCCTTATGCCGGAGATAATAACCGACCAGACCCTTCAAGGGTCCTTCCATGATCACCACGCGATCGCCCTTGTTCATGTAGGCCCGGTTCTGCACGGTTCGATCGGTCCCGTCCAGAATCATGAGCGAGGCGATCTCCTCCTCCTTTGCGGGAGCGGGCCTCCCCTTGACCCCGATCATTTGGACCACTCCGACCGTTTTCAGGATCTGGAGGTATTCCCTATTATTCAGATCCGAATGGACAAACACATAGCCGGGGAGGAGGGGAACCAGGATCTTTTTGCGTCGGTCCTTGCGGCGGCTCATCACCAGCATTTTTGGAAGAAAGGACTCGATCGATTTGCCCTGCAGCCCGTCATATACCTTTTGTTCGAAACGGCTGCGGGTGTGAATGGCATACCAGTACAGTCTATCTTCGTTCATATCGCTGTAATCCTATCTCTATTGACCCAGTTCCCCATCAGTTCCTTGATATCCTGCTCCGCCCCTTCGAGGCGCGTCAGGAGGATTCGGTCCCAATCCGGTTGCTGCAGGCGTTTCATGCCGGCTATTTCGTGATCGAAGAAGGGTTTTCCCTGTTGGCCCTCATCGATAACCCCGGCCAGCCGGATACTCGTAAGCTGCAGGTACAGGTAGGCCAGTTCCGCGACTTCTCCGACACCGAAAAAGAGGATCGATTTGACGTTGTCCTTCTCCATCTCTCTGTATTTATTCAATAAAAGGTTCTTGATGTCCCGGTAGAAGTTCACGGAATAGCGGAGGTATTCAGCGGTCAATTTGCTTTTGCGGGCCAGTCCCTCAGGGGTCAAAAAGTACTTTACCCTGTTCCTGGGCATGGTTTTCACCTTGAAGTAGCCTTTATTGACCAGCCGCTTGAGAAAGGTGTTGACCAGACCTAATGAAATGTTCAGACGGCGTGATAACTCCCGCTGGCTATGGTTGCCGTCACGATCGATCTCTCCCATCAACCGGAGGATATGGAGGTCTTCCTTATCCATTTTCCTTAAAACCGTTGACGCCCTATAGTCTCATCGGCCAAAAAGAAACCGTTCAAAAATTGAACATGGCATAGTGTTCAATAATTGAACGGTTTTGTCAAGAAAAAACCTTATATTTCTTGATAGTTATCTGCTAGGATGACATTCGAAGGCTTTTTGAATAACCCGATCCTCTTCGACCTTGCGCCTCTTTGCCCGCCCATAATGTGCCAGGCGGAAAAAGAGAGGCCAGACGGCCATCCATCAGGGGCTAGATCATGAACATGGTAAACCGGATTCTCCTATCCATCGCAATCCTCCTGGTCGATCTAGGGGTGTTCTTCCTGCCCTTGACCGCCTTCTTTCTCATTTATATATTGATATTTAATCCGCCCTGGTTCAGAGAATTCTTGGAACGCCTCGACGGCAGGGCATAGGACTACCGGAACATATGTAAAAATCCTGGTCTGGAGGACCGAATCTTCTCATCTAGCAATGCTTTCGATAAACCGACTTCTCTGAGGCTGATGGAAAATGCCCAGATGCAAGGCTTCCGAAATCCCGAGGAATGAGGCGTAGCTAGAAGTCTAGAAGTAGGCCGCAGTGACGAGGGATGAGGGTAATCCCGATAGAATCGGGACAGATGTGCGTATTCCGACAGCCTCGGCTTGAAAGGAGAATGCACTCTATCATGGAATGCAATAAGGAAAGAAACCTAAAGACATGCACCTGCACCTACGATCCCTGTTCGAGGAAGGGGGTTTGTTGTGATTGCATCTCCTATCACCTGAAAATGCGCGAGCTACCGGGGTGTTGCTTTTCTAAAGAGGGTGAGGCTACGTACGATCGCTCATTCGACCATTTTGCCCGCCTTGTCCAGTCTAGAAGGATTTGAGATGGACAAGAAAGAGATCGACTCCCTCTTTGCTCGGGCGGCAGAGGAGGTCGGGACGCAGGATGAAGCCACGCGGGCGGTATTCGGGGCGCTGATTAATTCCACGTTGGAGTATCGCGATCTGATGTGCGAGACGAAAGGAATCAAGCTCACGGTCGCCGATGTCCAGCAGACGCTCGATTGGCTCCTCCCATGCCTCGTCACCGGCAAAGTCCCGGAGATCGGCAGCGAGATCAGACGGAACCTCCTCAAGCTTTGGCTGGTAAGACTGAAATCAGTCGGAAAACCGCCCTCCTAATCAGCCCTTACTTCCCTCTCAGCTCCTGATACGCCTGTTGGATCTCCTTGAAGCGTTCTTCCGCCAGCTTTTGGAACTCCTCGCCCAGGTGGGCCACCTTATCGGGATGATACCGGTTCGCCAGTCTCTTGTATGCGCTCTTGATCTCATCGGAAGAGGCTCCCCGGCCAATACCGAGCACGTCGTAGGGGTTATTCCGTCCGGCCCCTTCCCTTGTTTGTCCACCGGTGCCGAAAGATTCGTCTCCATTGAACGCTCCCCCTGGTCGACCCTGGGTAGACTGGCCATAGGTTTGCCCCTCGCCGTAGCGCCCTCTTTTCAAGCGTTGCATTAACTTCCAGAGAACGATCAGGACAATGATATCGTCGATCCATCCGACGCCAACGATGAAATCGGGCAGGAGATCATAGGGGCAGAGGGCATAGCCAAGTCCGAGGATTGCGAATAGGATCTTCCTTAGCATGTGTTACGCCGTCTGATACTCACACGAAAGAGCGTCCTTGTGCAACGCCGCCTTCTAACGGCCAGTGTGAGCGCCTGCGGCTAGGCGGGAATGGTTCACTGCGGTTCGTCGGCGGCATTTTCCTGGGGCCGCACTCGACGCGATCCATCAAGCAGCAAGTTGCAGAATTTCTCGGCGTTCCGCTGCATCAAGAGTGTCGCCGGGGGAGCCGGGGCCCCTTTACCCATAGCGACGAAATAATCTGTTGCCTCGGCCGGAGAAACCTCCTCCACCGTCGTTGCCAGCCAGAGAACTTCTTGCGTTGGGACATGTGCCACCTGGATGCGTTCGACGACGCGTGAAGGCAGTTCTGAGGTCCCATCGAAATAATAGAGGACATCCCCGGTAATGACGAGGTCGTAGCCGTTGGCGCGCGCCAGGTCCATCACGTCGGCTGAGCCCAAGCTCGAATGCCGTACTTCGTTCGTGACGCGCGAGAATACACTCCTCCTAAGTATTTCAAAGTAGAGGGACTCGGCGGCCGTCTTGCCGGTACCGCTCGCATATTCGGGTTCTGTGAAACGGAAAACACCGACGCTCGAGTCGTGAAAGGCGTCGATAGGCGACTCGGCATGGATCTGCTCGGGCAGTTCAACAACCGGCAGTTCCACCCTGCGCTGGTACGTGCAGGCGAGGGTCAGGACTGACAGGAACAACCCAAATCCTATGATTCTCACCGCCACAACCATTGACCACGCCCTCCGCTTTACCTCTTGACAGCGATGTCCAGTCCACCAAAAGATGCTTTGGCCCGGGTCATACCATGTGGACGAGCCTTTCATCGTGTCGCAACCAGTGGGCCCCCGAGCTGAGATCTCTCTCTTCGCGTTTCTGGAAAATGGAGTCATAATTCTATATCATAAAGAAAACGAGTTCAAGAACCTCACAGCCCTTGACCAGTGCCTATCTTGCCTCCCCTGTAACCGAACCCTCATCGCTGATTTCTCGCCTTTTCTAATGAGGTCTTCAAGGAAGCCGTAGTCGACGTGGAGGCGCTTTTGGCGGGAATTACCGGCGAACGCGGTTCTGAATGAATCGCTATTGCAGGTCTTGGAAGAGCGGCATTGCTCCGCCGGCTTGACGATCAGACGGGCACTTGCAGGATGGAGAGGAGCAATGCCCTGACTTTGGAGAGACTGAATACGAACGATTTTCCTGAGAGTGCGAAAGGCTCCTGACACTTATTTTCTCTTCTCGTCCGCTACGGACTCGACAGATATCACTATCCTTTCGTTTGGCTGCTCGATCTCAATCAACGTTCCTCGAAGTTCCTTCTCCTTCGTGAGTTCCCGGCATTCGTTCAGATCGATCCCGTCGTTCTCCAAAGACGACTTGATCCTTCGAGGCAATAGCTCAAGGGCGATATGGAGAGAGGTCAGCGGCATGTTGATGATCTTATCCGGTTCCTTATGCCCAGATTTGTAGACGCTTATTCTCAGGTTCTTCATGGAAACCCCTTTCTCTGAGAAACCCGCTTCCCAGCGGCTAAAAACGTGATGGAGGCGTCGACGGCTTCGATCGATTCGGATTGCCTTTAAAGCAGACAATTCATTTGCATTCGTATGAGGTGTCTTGCGTCTTCGGCCGGAATCGCGATCTGTAGCGTGATTTGATCTCTTGGTGTGAAACAAACGCTTTGGAGACTGTCGAAAAACCCTCTCCTGAGAGGCTGATGGAAAAGGCCCAGATGTAAGGCTTCCGAAACCGGAGACCCGCACCGAAGGGGCGGGGACTGAGCCGAGCAAAGCGAAGGTAAAGAAATCGCGAGGAATGAGGCATACGAACCCTCAGGTTC
>CAZAGT010000040.1:0-14385 GCA_964484515.1 uncultured Desulfobacteraceae bacterium
TCGCCGATACGAGCATCGGGATCTTGGGGGCGAACGGCATTGTCGGTGCCGGCCTCCCCATTGCCGGGGGCGCCGGGTTGTCGATTAGGCTGCGGGATTCGGGCCAGGTGGTCGCCTCTTTTTTCGGGGATGGCGGAGCCAACCAGGGGGCGTTTCACGAGAGCCTCAATCTTGCGGCCCTTTGGAGGTTGCCCATCATCTTTGTCTGTGAAAACAACCAGTACGCCATCTCGGTGGCCCAGAGCCGAAGTACCTCTGTCGAAGATGTCGTCGTGCGCAAGGAGGCCTACGGCATGCACGGCCGCATGATCGACGGCAACGACGTGATGGCCGTCTACGAGGCCGCTCTCGAGGCTGCCGAGAGGGCCAGAGACGGAGAGGGGCCCAGCCTGTTGGAATGCAAGACTTACCGCTGGCGCGGGCATTATGAGGGCGAAGCGGATCGGGGCCGCACTTACCGCAGCGCAGAGGAAATCGACGACTGGAAGTCCAAATGCCCGATCGAGAGATTTCGAAAGAGGCTCTTAAAGGAGAAGGTCTTAGGGCCGAGCGACCTCGACGAGATCGAGGATGACATCCGGGAGGAAATCGAGAAAGCCATTCGCTTCGCGGAAGACAGCCCCTTTCCGGACCCGGCGGAGGCCCTCACCGGTCTTTATGTGACCTGACGCCGGGCAGCGAGTCAGGGGTTTGTCGGGTAGTCTGATTTCCCGCAGGAAGGCCTTTCTCGTATTTCGTTCCTGCAATCCGCCCTTAAGCACTCACGGATGTAAAGAGACTTGGGGCGGGTTTTGGTATCTGTATCGTGTGCAAAGGAAGGAGCGGGGTTACATCATGAGAGAAGTCACTTACGCAGAAGCGTTGTATGAAGCCCTCACGGAGGAGATGCGGCGAGATGAGCGCGTCTTCATCATGGGCGAGGATGTCGGACGATTCGGCATGATCTATCTGGCTCGCCCTCAGCTCTGGAAGGAATTCGGGGACGAACGCGTCCGCGATACACCGATTTCCGAAAACGCCATTGTGGGCTTTGCCCTTGGAGCGGCTATCACAGGGATGCGGCCTGTCGCGGATATCATGTTCTGCGACCTACTTGCGCTGGCCATGGATCAGCTCGTCAACCAGACAGCCAAGATCCGCTACATGTTCGGCGGAGAGATCAAGGTGCCGCTTGTCATCCACTCGTCTTTGGGAGGCCTTCGCTCAGCCGCGGCCCAACATTCGCAGCACCTTGAGTCGTGGTTCACCCATGTCCCCGGCTTGAAGGTGGTTGTCCCTTCGACCCCTCATGATGCCAAGGGTATGCTCAAAGCAGCAATCCGAGATGACAACCCCGTGGTCTTTTTTGGCCATCAACAACTCATGCCGACCAAGGGGTTGATCCCGGAGGGTGACTACCTCGTCCCCTTCGGAGCGGCCGAGGTGAAGAGAGAGGGCACGGATCTCACGCTGGTATCCTACTCTTTGATGGTGCAGAAGGCCCTCAAGGCTGCTGAAGTCCTTGAGAAGCAGAATATCCGGGTCGAGGTCATCGATCTTCGAACCCTTAATCCGTTGGATGAGCAGACGATCCTTCATTCTGTTGAAAAGACGGGCCGACTCCTGATCGTCCACCAGGCGGCGACTACCAGTGGATTCGGCGCGGAGATCGCCGCGCTCGTGGCGCAAAAAGGTTTCGAGCTGCTGATTGGTCCAATCAGACGCCTGGGCGCCCTGGACGTGCCGGTTCCCTTCAGCCCCAAGCTTGAAAATCATGTCGTCCCCAACGAAGAGAGGATCGTTGAGGAAGTCCTCAGTATGGTGGCAGACTAGGGAAGCAGTTGAATATACCGCTCAGCTACTGAATCCTTGGCTTTAGCGCTAGCCGGAGAGATACCTGTTATGGCGACTGAAGTTATTATTCCGACGTTGGGAGAGGTCGTTCGAGAAGTTATTATCTCCCAGTGGCTCAAGGCAGAGGGAGACCCTGTGAAGCAGGGCGAAGCGCTGCTGGAGGTCGAATCAGAAAAGGTCACGGTGGAAGTCGAATCGCCCGCCGCCGGCACCCTCGCGAAGATCCTCTTCCCCAAGGGCGCCAAGGTTCCTATCACCCATGTCGTTGCCATTGTCCTGGCGCCGGGTGAGTCCCTACCGGAAGGCTATGGCCACGCCGCCCCCGACGTTGCGGAAGAGCGGCCTGAGCCGCCGCTCCCAGACGCGTCAAGCGGGTCAACGGCCCAGGTAAAGGCCGTACCCCTCGCGCGTAGGCTTGCCCGGCAGCACAACATCGACCTTGCCCTTGTCAGCCCCAGCGGCCCGCGCAATACGATTATGAAAAAGGATGTGGAGGCTTACCTGGCAGCCGCCATGAAAGAAATAAAGGAAGAGGCGGTGGAGGAGGAAAGGGTCAAGGCCTCTCCTTTGGCCCGCTCCATGGCTGCCAAAGAGGGCCTCGATCTCGCGGAGGTCAGGGGGACCGGACCCGGCGGCAGGATCGTCAAAGAGGATGTCCTCAGGGTCATAGACGAGAGAAAAGCCGTGCCCCCAAAGGCGGCGCCTCCAGAGATGGTTGCGGTCGGTTCAAAGCTTAAAGAGACGCTTGAGACGACTCCCATTGCGGGCGCGCGCCGGATCATTTTCGAAAACATGTCTCTGAGCCTCAGCCAGACGGCCCAGCTTACCTTGCACACCGAGGCAAGTGCCGAGGCCCTCGTCGATTTGCGGGAGCGTCTCAACGAGAGATTGCCGCAACAAAACACAAAGATCTCCTACAATGCCATTCTCGTCAAGATCGCGGCCACCGCTCTTCGTCAGCACCCCCAAATCAATGCCAGTGTCGAAGGCGACCAGATCACGGTGTGGCGGCAGGTCAATGTGGGCATAGCCATGGAGTCGGAAGACGGTCTCGTGGTGCCTGTGATTAAAGACTCCGACCTTAAGTCTGTGGGCCAAATCAATGAGGAGATGCTTGAATTCATGGCAAAGATAAGGGACCGTCGCTTGCTCCCCGACGATCTCGCCAACGGTACCTTCACGATCAGCAATCTCGGTTTTGCAGACATCGACTACTTTACGCCCATCTTGAGACCGCCTGAAAGCGCCCTGATCGGTATTGGGAGGATCATTGAGAAACCGACCGTGAAGGCAGCCCAGATCATCCCTGAGAAAAGGTTGGGTTTGAGCCTGACCTTCGACCACCGAATCATCGACGGTGCTCCCGCGGCCCGATTCCTGAAGACCATCAAGGACATCATCGAGATCCCGGCACTCATGGTCGCCTGAGCGTTTCCCAAGCAGCTCTGAAGCACACTTAGATGGACAGACTAGGGCTCCCTCTGTCTGTTGACCTGCGTTCCTCCTTCCCCGGTATCGTCACCTTCGAACCGTCCTGCCCCTAAGAGGCCGTCAAGCTTGATAGGTTTTCCGCGTTCACGCTCGTATGAAACTTCATGAAATGAGGTCTGTGGTATTTTATCGCCCGGCCATTCACCTCGAATGACCTGAGGATGTCAAATCCAAGTACCGCCTTGATGAAGTTTCCCGGTCGATCAGACTGGCCGCCCCTGCATCCGGCGGCTGGGCTGACTCCTAACTCGTCCGAATAGGGCATTTTCACTCGATTACGGTGTTACTACCATATTATCCTTTCAAGACCGGTTGAGGTGTGATCCCTGTGATGCAAAAAGGGACCACCGCATTCGTCAATAATGGCGAAGTGGGGGGGTTTTTGAGAAAAATACACAGTTTGCCCCATGTTATCCCCTCGTTTCCATGATTAGCCTTTTGAATGAGAGCCGGCGAACCGGCTTTAGAGGCTAAATTGTCACCCGGCCGAAAGCGGAATTACCTCAAGAACACTGATGATGAGGCCTGCCCAGCGTGAAACCGTCAAGAAAGGAGATCGAGAAATGGCTCGCTATATTTTTTGTTCGTTGCTTATTTGGCCACTCCTGATCAGCCAAGTCAGCCACAGCAAAGAAACATGTACGGAAACCGTGCTACACCAAGATACAACGATCCATCACAAACGAACTAACGTAGATGGAGAGGTCTTTGTTTCGCGTTTTCACCTAATCCACAATAGAGGACCTGAAGTACCGGCCAACATATATGTCGAATATAGGATTCACTACCTGAGCAAAGGAGAGGAGTTTTTCGAGGATGGCCGTTTCAGTTTGTTGATCCGAGGCAAAGGACATGATGTTGTGGTCAGATGGCCCATTCGCCCAGGGTATGCGCCGGAAAAGATCCTCTCTGTGGATATCGTCAAGTCGCGTTGCTCTGACTAGAAGGCGACCGGGGAACGCAGCATTGGCGAGGTAACGCGCACGGATATGGAGTCTGAATCCTCTGGGTTGAGGCAAAGCAGTGAGTGAGTCGCGCTTTTCCTGGTGCCTTTGGGATGTCGAAGGATGAAAATTATCGCGATGGAATCTGTTTGGATGTCGTGCTTCCGGCAGGCTGGAGGTGTATCTTCCCGTAGTGGTTTGCCTGTCTGCGATTCACGGTTTCATCGAACGATCATGACGTGTCACGTCCGGAGGCCCCTTTGATGTCGTTATCGGCCGGAATCGTAGCAATGGGTGCGTACTTGCCTGCAAAATCGTTGAGCGATCAGGGCAAGACTCAGTTGGTCCAATACCTGGCCAACGAGACGCTGTTGCCGTCGGAATACATCGCGCAAATAGATGATCGGGCACAGCTGCCGGGAAGGATTGAGACCAACGTCGAGGGTTGGCAGAACCAGCCGTGGTTCGAAACATGGCTCAAAAATTTGCCTTCCAAGAAGAGAGATGATCCCTTTCAAGGTACAGGGGAGAGGCGCAGAGTTCCAATGGATCCAGTCTCGGTGCGCGAGTCCGTCATCCCACACCCTATGAAGCCATCGGATGCAGAGACGCTCGCAGGGGCCCTGGCCATAATGAACGGGGGAATAGCCAGAAATGAGATCGACCTCGTTATGGTCGCCTCACAAGTAGCGGACTTGCTTTTGCCTCCCAATGCCTCCCTGGTGCAGCACAAATTGCGACTAGAGAATGCAGGCGCGTATCACATCGATACGTGTTGTTCATCGTTTGTGACCATGCTGGAGATCGCGGCCTCCCTGATCATGGCCGGCGTAAAGAGAAGAATACTGATCGTCGCGAGCTATATCGACTCTTTGGTGAATGACAAATCGACCTATTTTTCCGTCAATACAGGTGACGCCGCAGTGGCTGCCGTCATCTCAGAAGTACCCGCGGGATACGGTTATATCGCCTCCCATGCCATGAGCCATGGCAGTAGGCACGATGGTGTTATCCTTCAAAGGAGGCCGCCGGAAATATTCAGTTCGACGGACCACGGCCACAGCTTTGAACAGTCTTTCGTGACGTTCTACAATCAAGATGTCAACAAGGAAATCGCGGCCAACGCCCAACGGGATATGCTGGATGTGGTGAATCAGGCCCTACGGAAGGCGGGGCTCTCAATGTCAGACATAGGTTTTTGCGTGACGCATCAGCCGGTTTATTGGGCGGGAGATGCCTGGAGAGAAGCACTGGGAATTCCCAGAGACCACTTTTATGAGACATTCCGGAAGTACGGTAACATCGCAAACTGTAGTGCCCCGGTGAACCTCATCGAGGCAATAGAGTTGAAATTGATAAAGGCGGACGATCTCGTGCTGATCGCCTCCTCTGGCGCCGGAGAAAACCACATTGCAGTAATTGAAAAGATAACGCTGGAGCTTATAACATCGCTGGTCGGGCAAGGCTAAGAAGGTGGGTATCGGGGAATGAAACCCGGGGACGCCATCAAGATCAGCGAACCAAAAAAGCCCACAGATCCTAGGATTCGAAGTTTGAGGACCGACGCTCGAGGTAAAACCCTTTGAAGATCTCTGCTTCTTGATCTGTCCCTTCAGCCCTATTTCCTTCTCGGGAGGCCAACAAGATCGTGCTATGAGAAAATGAGTGCTTGCCGCAAAAAGGAAGGAAACCCATGGCGAAGATTCCTGATTCCGTCCGCAAAATTTATCCGTTTAAAGACCGATGGATTGATATAGACGGGCATCGGGTGCATTATCTCGACGGTTTTTGAGGGGATGCGTTTTCAGGGTTTATTTGCTGGTTTCTAACAACGGATAAAAGACCACGGACGACAGACACTGAGCACTTTCCGTCAGCCTCAGCGCCTCCCTTTCCGGGCTCGATATTCCTCCCACATTTCAGGGGTGGGAGGATAGTACTTCCCCGGCGCGACACCCTCACTCTGAATCTTCTCTTTGACATAGGCCTCGACCGCTTCATGCTCCTCAACGACCTTGACGCATTCGGCCGCAAACCAGGAGGGGACGACAACCACACCGTCACCGTCGCCCACGAGCACATCGCCGGGCCTGACGAGAGCGCCGCCGCATTGTATGTCCACATTTTCCTCAGCCGGAGTTGCCCAGGGCTCTGAGCCGTATGGCGTCCGGTTCCGCGCGTACACAATGAGGTCATACCCCTCTTCGGCCATGATGTCGAGGTCTCGGATGGCACCGTCGGTGACGATGCCTTCGGCCTTATTCATCTTGAGCTGGAGCGCCTTAACGTCGCCGAAGATACAGGACCGCGAGGAGGCCATAATATCAGCCACCAACACATCGCCGGGACCGCAACGCGCCATTGCGCGATATTCGGGCGCATCCTCCCCTTTCGTCAACTCCTCTTGCAGGTCGGGACGCGGCGGCAGGAAACGCAGCGTGCGGGCCCGGGCTGCCAGACGTTTCCCGGGCGTCATCGGGTAGACACTTTCCATAAACGGTAGCGGTACCCCGGCGTCATGCATGACGTGGTACCATACCGTCGCCACCGGAACCTTCTTGAATCGATCCAGGATGTCTTGAGAGATATCGACGGGCTCGAAAGATCTGCTGCTCATTTCTTCTCACTCCCGTGAAGATGGCCGGTCTATATCGTTGTCTGCAGGGAGTCCCTCTGTATCATCCAAATTGTGCGTGCTTGATACTCTGGTCGTGCTTAGGCTATCCAGCCAATTGACTTTTCGGTCCTGTTACCGGGACCGTAACTCTTAACGGATGACGGCGCTTTTATGAGTTGTTCTCGACGTTGATTGATCTGACGCTGGATTTTCTTGACGCGTTTGAGAATCGCCGTCTCAACGTGGCTCGCTAGGTCTGTCTTGTCTTCATAGGCAACGGGACGGAGGACCCAGAAATAACGCCGTTCGAGATCCTGGAACATCGCAAAGACCTTCCGTCCGTCTTCGATGATTGGCACGACGGGTATCATCAGCCCGGGGATGGTAGCCTGCAATTCAAGCGGAACCGAGCGCGGGTCACTCAAATCAACGACAATGAACTCGGACAACGTGGCAAGTAGCCGAACTGTGTCCGAAAGCTCGCGGTCTTCCGGGCCGGGAAAGTCGAAGATGATTGGGATCTTGCCCTTGGTTTGGAGTTCCTCCGCGAGGCGGCGCAAAATCGACATCCTGCGCCGGTTGAAACGGCCGAGAATCAACACGACCGTCTTGGAGCCGGCGTTGACCAATGAAGAAACGGCGCCGCGTTCGCCAAGCAACGAGAGGAGCGAGGCTGCGCGAAGGTCGTCGACCTTGCTTACCGAGCCATCCACATGACCTGCTGAAGTGAACCAAAGTCGCGTCATGCCGAGAATGCCTTGTTGATTGGTTTCCTCGTCCACCTTTACCGAGCGAAGGAATACGTCCGTGACACAAGCGTCGCGCAAATCAGCTCCTTTCAGGCTCGTCTGGTACAGAATCGAACGTCTGAGGTTGGCCCTGCGGAGATCGGCGCCATCGAACACCGCATCAGAGAGATCGGCGCGCTCGATCGACGCACCGCAGAGGTTGGCGCCGCTGAAATCCGCCTCGGTAAGATTGGCATGACTCAGAAGGACGTGTTGCAGGACGGCATTGCTGAAGTCTGTCTTCTCGAGATTGGTATGGCGAAGGTTCGCACCCGGCTTGAAGCGGGAATCCGAAAGATTGGCTCCACCGAGGTCGGCTCTTTCGAGCGACACTTCGCCAAAGTCTGTGCCTTGACAATTGGCACCCCTGAGCTTTGCGTCTTCAAGCTCAGCGTCATCGAACCGTGCGCCACGGAGATCCGCGAAACTCAGGTCTCCCCCGGGGAAGCGGACACCGCGCAAATCGGCCCCCAGCAGATCAAAGTGGCGTAGGTAAGCTCCGGGCACTGGATCCGGCCCACGCAGACTTCGAAAATCCAGCACTTCCTTAGGGTGCGACTGTCGCCATTGGTTCCATTGCCTGGAATCACCTCCTTCAAAGGCGCGAAAGGCAGCCTCCGGGAGCCGACTTCTCCTCTTATGCTTACGGTGTGAAGCCATTCCGCTCCTTGTGTTCAACGGTTGTGACGCGGACGGGGAGACGAGTGGGACCCACGGCTCCCCGATAACACAACGCCCAAAGGCCTGTAAATCAGAGCCGCGGTTTTCCCGAATGCTGAATTTCTACTGTTGGATACCTTCTATGACTCTGAAGTTGTCAAAATACGCATAGACGGTTGTCGGTTTACCCTCACTATCGACCGGAGCCCACTCCGGCTCGTGGCCGCCATGAAAGGTGCTGAAAAGGAATTGCTGGATTTCTGTATCAATTCCACCGCTTCCACGAAAAACAACCTTCTCGGTCTTGACCACCTCTTTGTCGTCGATCATTATTCGGGCCATCCCGTCAGGCTTGCCGGGAGCGTTCAATGTGACCTCGAAAACAAGATGATGCCATTTTCCTGCCTTGAACACAGGTTTGTCGGATACCTGACCTATTCCGTATGTTTTCTCCTTATCTTGATCGCAAAGATATGTTTGGCATTTGCCACCTGCCCTGAACGCAACGCGCGCACTCCAGCCCTCGGGGCGCCGGTCTTTGCCTCCAGTTCTAGGATCTTTCGGTCCCAACCCATGGAGCTTGCCCCCTTTAACCCATTGGAAATCCTCATCGAAGCGAACATCGAATGAGAGTGTTGCCTGGTTCACTTTCGCACCGAGCGGATATCTCGCGATAACCCGTTCGCTTCCTCGCTCATTGCCGACATAGGCAACACGAATAGCATCCGATCCATCTGGTCCAGCACCTTCAGCCAGGCATACGTTGCGATGCGAGAGAAGCTTCTCAGCTAAACCTGCCTCGACACTCCCGTCAAAATCCTCCTCCAGCAAGACGCTGTAATCCTGGTGGCCATCGGCGAACCTTCCCGTGGCAGAAGATAGAACCAGATGGCAAAATAGAGCTGCTAATATCTTTTTCGTCATCCTATTCATCAAACAAGGTGGCGAACGAAGCGAGCCAGACGACAGGCACCTGTCAGGTGGGACGTGAGACGCCCTCAAGATCTTCAAAACCTTATTCGATTAACTTATATTGATTCTTGAGGGCGATCGCTTCACCCCTTTCCACGGAGTATCCAACTGCGGCAACACTTATCCCTAAACGTCTGGCTAATTCAGTAAGGGTCATTCCCAATTCTCGAACCGCCCAATAGCAGAAAAGGCTCCTTGCCTTGACCCTCTTCTGCTGTTTGCCTTCCGAAAAGATCTCACTTACTTCTACTTTGCAGATTTCAGCCACTCTTGATCCGATTCGATCCACATCATAGCCCAAACGTTCTAACTCGTAATGGCGCTCGAATCTCTCATTAGCCTGAGAAAGCACTTCTTCCACAAAATCCGATTCCCCCAGAATCCTCTCATCACTCTTAATGTGACCCTGCTCCTTTAGGCCATACTTACTCACCTCTGTCCACCCTCCAAGGCTCCTTACCAATCCTCCCCCGGTCAACTCTCTTCGTCGGCCTTGTTCAATACCGGCCTCAACGTAGGAATAATATGCGTTTCTTGCTCGTCCAGGCGTCTTGCCGAAGTAGCTGAGCACATAATCTACCTCCTGCCAGGGTCGATTCTGCTCGCCCATTAACACACTATGCCCGCTATAAGCATATCTATTTAATTCAGGAAGGCTGCCAACAGTTCTTGCTCGGATAGGGTTGAGGTGAATATATCTCACCAGTTCTTTCAGATAATTCTCCTCTTGACACACAATTGACTTGTATCGGTTCTGGAAGAGCTGACCGTGTCGTTTATGCCTCTTATTGAAACTGACCACGTATCCCGTGAGCAGTCTTCTCATCAAGGTGGCAAGTGGATTCGGGCCAGTTCGAAAAAGAAAATGCGCGTGGTTTGGCAGAAACGCCCAAGCATAGCAAAGGATCTCAGTCTCTGGAAGCAAGGTTGAGAGTCGATCTAGAAAATCTTCACGATCTTCTTTCTTTCTGAATATTTTTCGACGCTCGATTCCCCTGATCATCACGTGATGGAGAACACCAGGAGCGTCTAGTCGGGCTAATCTCGGCATGGTCTTTCATCTATTAGCACACAAAACCCTTGTCAACTGAAAATCTTAAGGGCGTCCCTCGAGATGACCGGCCAGGCCGCGCAGATCGTGGTCCCGTTCCCCGGCCGGGATTCGATCGAAACGGTGCCTCCTGATAGGGCGGCGCGCTCCTTCATACCGGCGAGACCCAGCCCTGCCACAGTCCGTTTGTCGGATTCCGGCGACGCCAAATCGAACCCCGTTCCGTTATCCTCGACCATCAGGACCAAGTTGTGGTCTTGTTTTTTGAGGGAAAGCTCTACGTGGTCGGCGTTACTGTGCTTCCCGATGTTGTTTAATGCCTCCTGTAATATCCGGAAGATGACGATCTTGATTGCGTCCGGCACGTCGTCTTCCCGGACGTCGATTCGCTTCGCAATGCTGATCCCTTTGAAGGTCGATTCAAATTCCCGGCAAAACCATGAGATGGTTGCCAATATCCCCAGGTCATCCAATACGGGAGGTCTGAGATTTCGCGTGACTCGCCTTACTTCCTCAAAAGCCTCTTGGACCATGGGAATAACCGTCTGCAAAGACATTGCACAGTTTCCGCCTATGTCCTCCCCTTTCATCTCCTGAAGGATGCTCTCCACTCGAAATTTGATGGCGCTTAGACTCTGGCCAATACCGTCATGCAGATCGAGGGCAATCAGCTTACGCTCCTCCTCATGCGCATCGAGCAGCCGCGATGACACCTGCCGCAGTTCGGCGGTGCGCTCAGCAACGCGCTTCTCAAGCACTTCGTGGGCCTTGCGTAATGCCTCCTCGGCCTGTTTACGCTCAGTGATGTCCTCCTTGACACCCACAAAATGAGTGATGACTCCCTGCTCGTTCTTGATCGGAGAGATCGACGCCGACTCCCAATAGAGCTCGCCGGTCTTCTTTTTGTTGTAGAACTCGCCGCGCCAAACGTGACCGCTGGTAATCGTTTGCCATAACTTCTGGTAGAACTCTTTCGAGTGCTCGCCGGACTTCAAGATTCGAGGATTCTTTCCAATCGTGTCTTCCTGCGGATAGCAGGTCATTTCTACAAATTTCGGGTTGACGTATTCGATGTTCCCGTCTGCGTCTGTGATCACTACGCCGGCGGGGCTCTGCGCGACCGCCTGCGAGAGTTTACGTAATGCATCCTCCGTATTCTTTCGCTGGGAGACATCGATCCCGGTCCCGATCACATGTTCCACCGTTCCGTTGTCGCCTAGGAGCGCGGTGTTGGACCACGTGATGCGGTGTCGTCGGCCGTCCTTTCCCACCCAGTAGTTCTCATGGCTCTTCGGAAACTGCCCTGAGCGCAATTCCGCAAAGACTCCCTTGACCGCCTCAACTTCCTCCGGGATCAGGAGAACGTCCCAGAACGGCTTGCCCCTGACTTCGTTAAAGGAGTAGCCGGTTAGCTGCTCGCAGGCCCTGTTGAAGCGCACGATCCGCCCCTCACAATCAAGGACGACCACCAATGCACCGGCCGTAGAGAGCACCGCCGCGATGAAGTCACGCTCCTTTCGAAGTGCTTCTTCGGTCCTACCGCGATCGGCGGCGCCTGCCTCCAGCTCCCTGACCCTCTCAATCAATTTTTCATAGGGTGGCCTCGTACGCATCAGGGTTCCCTTAACGGCCTTCGATACAAAGGAAGGGCTAGATTCAGCTAGCCATCATCCAAAATTCGACACTCACTCCAACTCGACGTGAACCAGGGAATGCTCAGGAATCCGTATCCAGCTTTTTCAGGAACTCGAGCTGGTTCACGATTTGGGCATCGCGCCTTTCAATGAGTTTGTCCCCATCGCGGCCACTCCAGCGATAGAATCCCATCCCTGTCTTCAGGCCGAGGTTATCCTGTTTGACCCTCTCGACAAGTCCCTTTAGCGGTTCTTTGGCGTCGGAGAGGTCGGCGAGGAGGTATTCGTGGATGCGTTCGATAAGGTCAAGACCTACCAAATCCATGTTCTCCATCGGACCGACAGCCGGCATCCGCAGGCCGAATGTGAGGCGGGATACGAGATCAACATCCTCCGGGGTGGCAATCCCTTCTTGTACGAGGTAGATGGCCTCGCGCCACATGGCGTGCAACATGCGATTTCCAATGAAGCCGGGCACATCCCGGTTCACCCGCACCGGGCTTTTGCCGATCGACCTCACGACCTCCGTGACCTGCTCGAGGATATGATCGGGCGTATCTTCCCCCCGTACGACTTCCACGAGGGGCATCAGATGAGGTGGATTCCAGAAATGGGTCCCGACAAGAAGGTGACCGGTTCCGCTTCGGCGGCCGAGTTCGGTTATGCTGAGGCCGCTGGTCGTTGTAATGAATATGGCCTCGCGTTCGATGGCCTCCTGCAGGCTTCCAAATAGCTCGGCTTTTGGGGTCATGTCTTCAACGATGCAATCCATCACCAGATCGGCCTCGCGGTCGACGGAACGCAACGATCCTTTGCGGTATTCCCCGCCTTTGACGAGGGCGGGACCGACATGACGTTCCAACCAGTTTTCAAGCTCGGACAATCGATCCTCGACGGTATCGAGTTTTGCGGAATCGTTGTCCCAAAGGATCGTCTCGTAGCCGGAACGTTTATAACAGACCGCAGCGGCGGCCCCCATCTGCCCGACTCCGCACAGTCCGACCCGGCGGATTTGCTGGCTCATTTTAAGATCTCCTTAACGTGGGCGTGCTAATACTCAAATAATAACCCCAGTGACGCAGTACGACAAACTGAAGAAGGAATATGGGCTGGGATATTCAGTGCACGTGCGAGTTGCCAGGCCGCTCGAGGGGACCTTATGTTTCGGATGTCCTTCTAGGTGGCGCGGCTGAAACGCCTGCCAACCCGCCGCTGACCCTGACGACATCGCCGGTCATCCAGGCCGACCGGGGGCCGCATAGAAATGCGACCATGTTGGAGATATCTTCAGGCTCGCCCCAGCGGCCCAGCGGAACCGCGCTCCGTACTCGCTCGATCATCTGTTCTTCCTTGATTCCCAGGGTTTGGCAACGCTGGGCCATGACCGATTTGTTGAATTCCGTATAGACAGGCCCCGGACAGACAGCATTGACACGGACCCCATAGGCCGCCAATTCCAAAGCCAACGTCTGGGTGAGGCTGATCACACCCGCTTTGGCAACATTGTAAGCCGCCACCAGTGCGGCCGGGTTCTGCCCGTTGATGGAGGATATGTTGACGATGGTACCGGAGCACTGCTTCTCCATGATCCTTCCTGCTGCCCGTGCGCAATAGAAAACGCCGGTCAAGGTGCTCCCGATGACGCGATCCCACTCCTCATCGCTCAGCTCGACGATCGGGATGACCTTTTGCCCGACGCCGGCGTTATTGACGAGGATATCGAGCCGCTTGTACCTTTCGAGGACGCTTTCAAAGAAGCTATCGACCTGGCGGCTATCAGCAATGTCCAGCTCAGCAGCCTCCACCGGGAGCCCTTGTTCTGAGAGCCTCTTGGCCTCGTCTTCCGCCTTTTCGGCCTGAATGTCTCCGATGACCACATTGGCCCCCAGACGAGCCAGTTCAGCGGCGATTCCCAGACCTAAGCCTTGGGCAGCCCCGGTAACAATCGCGACCTCGCCGCTGAGTTCTTTTTCCGTTCTCGGTTTATCCACCATTCTCGCACCTCCTTATTCATCCTCAATCCCGCAAAGTCTCTTGGCGGCCCTTTGTTTCTCCTTCAGGTTGGCGCCGCGCGAAATCATGATCCGCTGCGCCTGCGGAGACCCGGCTCCGTGCATCGATTCGGTCAGATAGCCGACGGCCGCAGTACCCATCGTGATGTTCTCAATCAGCCGCAAGACGCGACAACGGTTTTCGGTCGAGACGTCAGTGCTCGTCTTATAGTACTTGTTCAACCATTTGCCCGTCTCGGCGGACTTGAAATCCTGCTCTGCCGGCATCGTGACCATCAATCCGCCGGCCACGTCTTGGGCCAGTCGCGAGATCTCGTAGGGAAAACGCGTCACATTGTGTTTATGAACATTGGCAAGCAGGTTATTGACATAGTAGGTTCCAC
>CAZAGT010000040.1:14395-21621 GCA_964484515.1 uncultured Desulfobacteraceae bacterium
CCACTGGGCTCCTTTTGTCCCTCTGAGGCACAGGCAATACTCCCGCAATAGAGGGTCTCATTCAAGTGGTTCATCTCCACGATCTTGTCCTTGACATGCGAGGCCTTGTGGACGCCGACATATTCGGCCGCCGTCTGGGTAGCACCTATCAGGACATCACCAACGCCCACCTTACACGCATAGCTCTGACGATGATAGGACGCGAACTTTTCAACCAGCTGGCCGGCAAACTCAATTTCCTTATACATAAACACACGCTCCCAGGGGACAAACAGATCGTCGAAGACCACCAGGGCCTCGTGCCCGCCAAAGAGCATGTTGCCCTGATCAATCGTCCCTTCCTCGCATTTCCTCGTATCACAGGACTGACGTCCCATGATATAGAGGATACCCTCCGTGTCGCTCGGTACCGCAAATGAAATGGCGTAGTCCTCATCCCCCTCCCGCATGGCAATGGTGGGCATGACAATGATCTCGTGAGAGTTCACCGCCCCTGTCTGGTGGGCCTTTGCGCCCCTGACGACGATACCGTCATCCCGCTCCTCCACCACGTGCATATAGTGATCAGGATCCGGCTGCTTGTGCGGGGGAAGACTGCGGTCCCCTTTTGGATCGGTCATTGCGCCGTCACAGGTGAAATCGTTTTCCTGGACATACCTGAGGTAATCCAGAAATCGCTTGTTGTACTTCGTGTCATACTTCTGATCGATGTTATAGGTCACGATCGATAGGGCATTGAGGGCATCCATACCGACGCAGCGCTGAAAACAACACCCCGTCTCGCGGCCGAGCAGGCGGCCCATCTTGCTCTTCTTGACCAAATCCGAGACACTCTGATGAATATGGGTGAAGCGGTTGATCTTGTTGGCGGTCAGGTGGGAGGTGGCTGTCATGATATCTTCATATTCGGGGTTCTGCGCGAGTTCATAGGTCTTGGCCACAGCTTTCATGGAGGGACGAATGATCGGATCGTCCACCACATTCTCGACCCGCCGTCCGAACATGTAGACCTTAAGGTTCAGTTTTCTCAGGCTTTCCTCGTATTGTTCCGGTGTCATCATGGGCATTACAATTCTCCTCTGGTCGTTTTTCCCCTCGAGTTTGCCTATTCCAGGTAGGCTCCTTTGATGGCCGAGGCCGCGTGCCGGGCATAACGTTGAAATAGACCTCGTTTGTGGGTTAGAGACGGCGCTTTGTACTTCTCCCTGCGCTTGTCGAGTACCTCCCGAACCTTTTCGGGATCCATTCGGGTCTCACCATGGCCCACGACGGAAAGACTCCGCTGGGGGATGTCAATCGAGATCAGATCGCCGTCTTCCACCAGGCCAATCGGGCCTCCTCGCACGGCCTCCGGAGAAACGTGCCCGATACAGGGGCCACGGGTCGCCCCGGAGAACCGTCCATCCGTCACAAGGGCGGTGTGACTGAGGGTGGAGCTCAGAAGGAGGGCATCCGCTGTCGCATGCATCTCCGGCATCCCGCTGCCACGAGGGCCCTCGTAGCGGATGACGATGATGGAGCCCGGCTCGATCTTGCCCTTTAGGATGGCCTCATGGGCCTCTTCTTCGCGGTTGAATACCCTCGCCTTTCCCGTGTGGGTGAGCATGTCAGGCTGTACGGCCGAAAATTTGACCACGGCTCCTTCGGGCGCGATATTCCCTTTGAGGACGGCGATGGATCCATAACCCTTGCTGTCCCCCGCCCGACGGATGACCTCTTCCGGCCTGAGATGGTAGTTCGCCAGGTAGCCCTCACCACGATCGAAAAACCCTTCCTTTTCCACGGCCGAGAGATTTTCGCCAAGGGTCTTACCCGTTACCGTCATGACGTTCAGATCCAGCATCTCCTTGAGTTCCATCTGGACTCGCGGAACACCTCCCGCGTACCACACCATCTCGCTCAAGAATCGCCCGGACGGCTGTACATCCACCAAGTAGGGGGTCTCTCTGTTGATCCGATCGAAGATCTCGGCATCGATCTCAATGCCCAACTCATGGGCAATCGCAGGCAAATGGAGCAGTCCATTGGTGGAACCTGATAGTGCAGCATGGACCTTGATCGCATTCTCAAAGGCTTCCTTGGTCATGATATCGGACGGCTTGATGCCCTTTTTGGAAATGGTCATGATCTGCCGGCCGGCTTGCCGGGCCATCCGCTTGATGTCAAACAGACTTGCCGGAGCCAGGGCGGCCCCGGGCATGGCCATCCCTAAGGCTTCCGACATACATTGCATGGTGCTGGCGGTCCCCATGAACTGGCAGGCACCGACGCCCGGGCATCCAGTAAGTTTGTAGTCCCGAACCTCCTTTGAGACCTCCTCCCCTTCCTGCATCTTCACGGCAACCTCACCGCCGAGGATGCTGTGAGTCATCCTCGGTCCGATGCGGTTGCTCCCTCCGGGGACATGAATCGCCGGCATGTTCAACCGGGATATGGCCATAAGATGGGCCGGAACCGATTTGTCACAGGAGGAAACGGCAATCATCCCGTCCCACGGTATGATCCTTCCGTGAACCTCCACCAAATCGCATATGACCTCCCTGGACGGAAGGATATAGTTCATCCCTTCATGGAGCTGCGCCCAACCATCACAAATATCAGTCCCATGAAAATTGGCCGGTTTGCCTCCCTCCTGGTACACGCCGATGCCGGCCTCGTCGGCGAGATCATTTAGGTGATAGCTGCCCGGATGACTGCTGCCACAGACATCTTCTATGAGGATCTGAGGATTCTCCAGATCCTTCTCATCCCAGTCCGTGCCGCAGCAAAGGGCATCGATCTGGATCCAGTCTTCCCTAATCTTCCTGCTTTTCTGTCGGGTATTCTTTGACATGATCTCCCTCCTAGCGATTTAACTATTATCCGTCACATTTCTTGGTTTGCTCTTCACGCCTTCATTCCGGCAGCTTTGCCGCACCAAGATCGTTCAACTCAGAAAGCACCCCGCTACTTATCGGGATACCATCCCTGAGGTTTTGTTCCCTGGTCTCATGCTCCTTCTCCCCGGGCAGGTAAATCTTCTCCACACCCTTCATACGCCGGCTCGATTTGAGCTCCTTGATGAACCGATCCATCCGCTCCTTAAACGTCTGGGTCGGAATGAATTTTTCGATCGACAAGGCCCCCACAAAATGCCCCACGTCTTGGCTCCGATCAAAGTCCTGTCCCAGATCGGTCACCTCGCTTCCGATCGAGGCCCCTGTAAGGACGGCGCCCAGAATGCACCCGATGAGAGCCAGGGCATAGCCCTTATATCCCCCGGCAGGGAGGACGAGACCCTCATAGGCCTCCTCCGCATTCGTGGTCGGCTCCCCTTCTCGATTGACGGCCCAGCCGTCCGGGATCTTCCAATTGTTTTTCATGGCCAGCATGATCCAACCCCGGGCCACGACACTGCAGGCCATATCGAGGACGACCGGCCATTCCGTCCCCGCGGGAATCGCAAAGGCGAACGGGTTGTTCCCCAGCAGGGCGTCCAAGCCACCCCACGGCGCAATGATATTTTTGCCCCCGACGGTCACACAGAAGCCGATCATCTCATGTTCCAGCGCCATCATGGCATAATAGGCTTCGGCGCCGTTGTGGTTACTGTTTCGAACGCCCACGCCCGAAATGGCGGTGGCCCTGGCCTTCTCAATCGCCAACTCCATGGCCCGGGCGCTCACGACCGGTCCTAATCCGTTCCCCCCATCGATCAGGGCGTAGGCCTCCCCTTCCCTAACCACCGATATCTGGGGGTTTGCCGTCCTGCCTCCCGGCCCGGTCTTTCGCAGATGTCTGACATAGACCGGGAGCCTCATGACGCCATGGGAATAGACCCCCCTCAGATCGGCCTCAACTAGGCAATCCGCCGTGGTCTCAGCTCCATCATCGGGGACATCCACCTCACGCAGGATCTTCACGCTGAATTCTTTCAACCTTCGCACCGGTACCCTGAGCGTATCTTCATTCGATATGCCGTCCGAACCATCAATCATGACAATACCTTTTTTCAATAACGGTCTGCTCAAAAACGTCCAGCAGACCCACTCAAAGAGGCTCGCATCGCGGCAGGTTCTCGAACTCGGGCCTGAATGAATCTAAAGCACCGAACCCTTTGCAGGTATCCAAAGCGTGATTATGTCATCATATACCATAAAGTGCCTATCTCAAGAAAGTGGGGATAATGCTTGCTGCGACCTCGGCTTTGGGCTAATAAAAGACCTTTCACGAAGCATCCCCGCCGCCGTCCGAGCACCTGTCCGGAGACCGCTTTGACCAACATCCGGCATTAGACCGAATCCTTTTCCTCATTGCTTCAAGGAGAACCGAATGAACCAAGAGAAACCCAAAACCCTCTCTCTCAGCCCGAATGACAACGTTGTCGTTGCCCTGACCAAGCTCTCGCCCGGATCCAAGATCGACAACGAAGAAATCACCTGTCTTGATGAAATCCCTTCCGGTCACAAGGTAGCCGTTCGCGCCGTCAAGGCGCAGGAGCCGGTCCATAAGTACGGCCAAATCATCGGGTTCGCCTCGCAGGATATTCAGCCGGGGGAACACGTACACACCCATAATGTTGAGATGCATGATTTTGCCAGGGACTACGCCATCGGTCGAGACGTCCGTCCAACCGATTGGATCCCAGAGGATCAAAGGGCAACCTTTGATGGGATTGTGCGACCCGACGGCCGCGTGGCAACGCGCAATTACATCGGCGTCTTGTCCACCGTAAACTGCTCGGCCAGTGCCGCCCGCTTCATCAGCGACTCCTTCGGCAGGGAACAGTTGCAGGCGTTTCCCAGCGTCGACGGCGTCGTCGCAATAACCTACGGGGGTGGCTGCGGCATGCCCGCCGCGGGCGAGGGCTTTGACATGCTACAGCGCACCCTGGCGGGATACGCGCGTCATCCCAATTTTGCGGGAATCGTCTTGGTGGGGCTTGGCTGTGAGGTAAACTATATCGACTGCCTTGTCGAGAATATGGGCCTTGAGCCGGGCCCCTTTCTGCGCACAGTCAATATCCAGGATGTGGGCGGAACCGAGTCCACGGTTCGAAGCGGCGTCGAGGCTGTCCGAGAAATGCTGCCCGAAGCCGACAAGCTGCGCCGCTCCCCGGTCGCAGCCGGCCATATCGTCCTCGGCTTGGAATGCGGCGGCTCCGATGCCTACTCGGGCATCGCGGCTAACCCGGCCCTGGGAGCGGCCGTGGACCTCCTCGTCCGTCATGGTGGAACCGCCATTCTGAGTGAGACTCCGGAGATCTATGGGGCCGAGCACCTGTTTACGCGCCGGGCTGCGACCCGCGAGGTGGGAGAGAAGCTGATTGCCAGGATACGCTGGTGGGAGGACTACACCACTCGTCTTGGTGCTGAGATCAACAACAACCCGACACCCGGCAACAAGGCGGGTGGCCTGACGACCATCCTGGAAAAATCCCTGGGTGCCGTCTCCAAGGGCGGTAACACGAATCTGGTAGAGGTCTATCAGTATGCCGAAAACGTCGCCGCCAAAGGCCTAGTCTTCATGGACACACCGGGTTACGACCCTCCATCCATCACCGGCATGGTGGCCGGCGGCGCCAACCTCGTCTGCTTTACGACGGGTCGCGGATCGGTGTCCGGGTTCAAGCCGGCCCCCACGCTAAAGCTGGCCTCCAACAGCGAGATGTTCCGACGTCTCAGTAACGACATGGATGTCAACTGCGGACGTGTCCTCGACGGTGAGGCCACAATCGAAGAGTTGGGTGAGGTCATCTTCCGTCTTATCCTTGAGACGGCCTCCGGCAAGCAGACGAAGTCTGAATCCTTCGGTTTTGGGGACAACGAATTTGTCCCCTGGCAGGTATTTGCAACGGTGTGAAGATCGAGGCTCGGAGGGCGGTGCTTCGGTTATCCCAGCAGGGGGCTCCGTTCATCGGAATACAGGACTCATGGAGTCTTGGAGCAGCCGATAGATATGACGGCTCCTCGAGTCCTCCAATATCCCTCTTCGTAAGATCCTTAGTCAGCGCCGCTGCTTGCCGCAGGAGTTTAGCCGCCTCGGGAGGGCGGCCAGGCTGGTCGACCGGGAAACTTCATAAGAGTCGTGCCCGAGTTTGGCATTCTACGATATTTCAACGCACATTCGCCCGGCGATGGGGGGTCTCTTTTCAAAAACGAGGAATTGAGTGCGTTGTCTCGGCATAAGGCGCTACCCGAGGCGGCCGGAGGGCCACCGCAGGATAGGCCGGATTGACAGCCTTGGGGCGTTCTCCGAGTCTGCTCCGGCCGCCTTGCTTGCACGCTTCTCGAGCGTTCGAGCGGGTAACGTTTCGTTTTTGAAAAGAGACCCCCCATCGCCGGGCGTCAAGGTATCAGAGACTTCATTTCATGGAGTTTCATACGAGCCCCGCCGCTCGCCGAAGAAACGCCCTATTTCCCCAACTCCTTTCGCAGCTTTTCCAGCTCACCCTCTTTCATATTGTAGACATGCTTGGGTGTCGGAAACTCACCCTTCCTCACCTCGTCGCAATACTCAACAAAGGCATCCTTGATGACCTTGCTCAGGTTGGCGTATTTCTTGACGAACTTGGGTGTGAAGGCCTCAAACCAGCCCAACAGATCTGCGACGATGAGGAGCTGTCCATCACAGAGGGGGCCGGCTCCAATGCTGTATACGGGAATGCTGAGCATCTCGTGGATGACTTGGGTCACCTCCGGCGCCACCGCCTCAACCAGCAGGGCACCTGCTCCGGCACCTTCAACGGCCTTTGCATCGGCAATCACATCTTTGGCCGATTCCGCGGTGAGTCCTTGGGCCTTAAACCCCCCGAACTTACCAGAACTCTGGGGAGTCAGACCGATATGTCCAAAGACCACGACGCCCGAGTCTGCGATGGCCTTGATGCGGTCAGCGACTCGAACGCCACCCTCAAGTTTGATGGCATCCGCCTCACACTGCTGGATGAAGGCCCCCGCATTCTTGACCGCCTCCTCGTTGCTCACCTGATAACTCAAGAACGGCATATCGCCGATCACAAAGGTGTTCGGGGCACCACGCCTGACTGCCTTTGTGTGTTCCAGCATGATGTCCATGCTCATCTGATTGGTGCTGCTATAGCCGTAGACGCACATGCCCACGGAGTCGCCGACAAGCAACATGTCCATGCCGGCTTGCTCTGCCAAAGAAGCGGTCAGTGCGTCGTAGGCCGTGATCCAGGTCGCCTTTTCACCCTTCTCCCGCATGCGGTTGAGATCCAACAGGGT
>CAZAGT010000041.1:0-10665 GCA_964484515.1 uncultured Desulfobacteraceae bacterium
AGTCAGTATTGTTCCAACGGCGGCGGCTCCGGATAATAACCATGAACGGGCAGGGCAAAATGGGGTTCGCTGGTTTCAAGGCCTAGGTGCGACGCGGGTCACGTCTTTGCCGTTGATCGATCGCGCCTCGGCGGATGCTTCCGGTACTGTAGAAGCCTTGCGTCAGTCGCGCCTAATTTACATGTTGGGCGGGTTCCCACATCATCTCGGACAAAGCCTGATGGGTAGCCAAGCATGGGATGCCATGCTGACAGCATATGAGGACGGTGCCGTCATTGCGGGCAGCAGTGCCGGGGCCATGGTCCTCTGCGAGGCATACTACGATCCTAAGGGCTCTGCTGTCCATCGAGGGTTGGGGTTGGTAGCGGGGATATGCGTCTTACCTCACCACGACACCTTTGGCGAGAGCTGGGCGCCGGAGCTAAAACGCCTGCTTCCGGACACGATCTTGATCGGCATCGACGAGGAGACGGGCATGCTGAGCTCAACGCAGCGGGGCACGTGGGAGGTGCACGGGAAAGGGGTGGTGACCTTGTACCGGCAAGATGAACGGTTGACCTGCGGCCCAGGACAGACGTTTAAGCTGTACTCTCATCGAGCCAAAAGGCTCAATGAGTAGGAGTCAGAAGCCGAGGAGTCAGGAGCCAGAATCGGCGTTTTTGAAACTTGTAATACCCGAAGCACATGTGAAGTATAGCTCCCATCTTTGCGCCCCAGGCGAAAGCAGTTAGTTCTGACCTCCCAGGGTTCTCTCATTGTTTTTTCGCACAATCAGACTGTAGAACCAGGCCTTTCTTCGTTTAGCGCTCTCAGTCAGCAGTTACGAGCCTGTCGGAAAACCTGTACCTGGAGGGGGTCGATGGAAAGCGTGGAGATGCAAGGTATCCGAAACCGGGGACCCGCCCCAAAGGGGTGGGGACTGAGCCGAGCGAAGCGAAGGTAAAGAAATCCTGATGGATGAGGCGTTCGAGTTTTTCGGCTTGAGGCCTGAGGCTTGAGGCTCAAGGTAAAAGCAAGGGAGATCTTCATCTTGTCTTTCCTCATGCCCGATGCCTTGCGCCTTGGGCCTTTCGTATACGTCGCAGTGACGAAGGATGAGGATAACGCCGCAGATGTGGGTTTTCCGACAGCCTCCTAGGCTTCATAGATATAGATATGCTCAATCCCCTTCTTGAGGAAAAACTTGCTCATCTCAACCTTCTTCTGCAACTTTGAGAAAGTGATAACGTATTTCTTTTCGCAGATGACCCGTTCCAAGCTCTTGATGTCGTCTAATTCTATGGTCGGATTACTGCAGAAAGCGATGTCCAGGGTATGCTGATCCTTCATCCCAACGATGTCCACGGGCCCTTCCGGATAACGAGGATTCCGGAAAGCGGGGATCGGTATTAACCCCTGTTCCTTTAATAATTCGAATAAGACACAACGGATCGTCTCCTTGACTACCGGGTCCGTCCGGTGCCCCGCTGGAATAGCGTCTATCGCCTCTAATACCCTTTTTCTGATCTCTGCTTTCACCGTGCCATCACACTCCCTGACGTTGTCGAAAAGAAATACCCGATACGTTTGCACCAGTCAACGAACAATTCCGGGAGTTCCGTCATCACCATCTTCCTGCCCTCCATAATTGAGTGCACAAATTTATCCTTGATAAGATCGTCATTCAGATTTAAGAACGAAGCATCTAGTGCCGGCAGATCGCGGAGGGGGTTTTGGGGGGCGTCATGGCGAAGCGAGATGGGGAAAAGCGAGTCAGGCAGATCGTGAGGATCCTAGAGAAAGGGTATCCAAACGCTAAGACCGCCTTGCACTACAAAAACCCCTTAGAGCTGCTGGTGGCCACGATACTCTCGGCTCAGTGTACTGATGAACGGGTGAACAAGGTAACAAAGGAGCTATTCAAGAAATACGGGTCTGCCCGAAAATATGCCGAGGTCGACCTAAGGGAACTGGAGGAAGATATTCGTCCGACCGGTTTTTTTCGAAACAAGGCCAAGGCCATTAAGGGTTCTTGTACGGATCTGGTTGGGCGGTTTGACGGCAAGGTCCCGGCGAACCTTGACGATCTCGTTTCCCTCGCTGGCGTGGGTCGTAAGACGGCTAACCTAGTCTTAGGTGAGGCCTACGGTATTCCCGGTATTGTTGTAGATACCCATGTGCTCCGTCTGTCCAACCGTATCGGGCTGACCTCAAAAAAAGATCCCGTCAAGGTAGAATTTGATCTCATGGAAATAGTGCCCAAGGAATCGTGGACGCGATTCTCAAATCTGCTCATTTTACATGGGCGTGCTGTTTGTGCGGCCCGTAAACCGAGACATGAGGCCTGCAAGATCGTGGATCTCTGCGACGAGGGTCAGAAATGGAAAAGGGAAGAAAAAGCGTAGGAGCCTTATTGAGCCAGGGCACAATTCAGGGGCAGTCAACTTGAGGAACCACCTGATCCCTTATTGATTCCGCGTATGCGACACCGCAGGTAGATACCCAATTTGGATCAAATCCGCCGCTTCGACTCCAGTGGCTGGTTTGAAAAGCGAACCGCAGAATTACGAAGGATTGAACCGCTGTGCTGTGCGCTTTTGACAGATAAGAACCGTAGAAGGACTCTTACTTCGAAATTCGATATTCATGTGCCGCTAGAGGATTCGCTTTTTGTGACCCAGGAAAATGCGTAGCCAAGGTCTCTTTTACGATCACACTGGCCGCCTCCACGGCCAGCGGCCGGACTGCCTTCTGTCCCCCACTCATTGAGCGTTTTCGCCTTACAAGTAATAAGGAACCCGAAATGATCACTCTGTTGGATTACGGTGCGGGCAACGTGAGGAGCGTCATCAACGGTATCGAACGCCTTGGCGAACGAGTCAAGGTTGTCGCCTCGGGTGAGGATATCCTGTCGGCCGAGAAAATCGTTTTTCCAGGTGTCGGCAATTTCAGAGAGATGATGAAGATCCTCAATGCCAAGGGCTACGTTGAGCCCTTAATGGCTTACCTCCGTTCGAACCGACCTTTCCTGGGGATATGTCTTGGGCTGCAGGCCCTCTTCGAAGGGAGTGAAGAGGCCCCCGAAATGAGAGGCCTGGGCTTGATTCCAGGGAGGGTGAAGAGGTTCAACATCGATTTGTCAGTACCTCACATCGGCTGGAACGGCCTCAATATCAAGCAGTCTTCATCGATCTTCAGCGGACTTCGGGGTGATGAGAAGTTCTACTTTGTTCACAGTTACCATGTTGTCCCTGCCGAGGACGCTGACGTCCTCACAACGACCAATTACGGCTATGAGTTTGTGTCCGGGATCCAGAAGGGCAACATCATCGCGACCCAGTTTCACCCTGAAAAGAGTGGTACCTCCGGTCTCAAGGTCCTGCAGAATTTCCTCCGAACAGAACCCAAGCCGGTGGCGTTCACCCGACAGTCCCGCGAGACGCGTCTGGCCAAGCGAATCATCGCCTGTTTGGACGTTCGTACCAACGACCAGGGGGACCTGGTGGTCACAAAGGGCGATCAGTACGATGTCCGGGAGAAGGGGGCTGTGCGCAACCTCGGCAGACCGGTGGATCTGGCAGGGCGGTACTATCAGGAAGGAGCCGATGAGATTACATTTCTCAATATCACTGGCTTCCGGGATTTTCCGCTGGAAGACATGCCCATGCTCGAGGTCTTGCGGCGGACGAGTGAGAATGTCTTTGTCCCCCTGACCATCGGCGGAGGCATCCGGGATTACACGGACAAGAACGGCCGTACGTATACGGCCCTAGAGGTCGCTGCCGAGTATTTCAGATCCGGCGCCGATAAGATCTCTATCGGCAGTGACGCCGTCCTGGTGGTGGAGGACTACCTCAGAGCCGGTCGTCCTAGCGGCAAGAGTGCTATTGAGGAGATATCCCGGGTTTACGGCAGCCAGGCGGTCGTCATCTCTATCGATCCTAGGAGGGTCTACGTGAAATCCCCGGAGGAGGTCGACCATCAGGTCATTGAGACGACACTTCCCGGGCCGAGCGGTGAAGGCTATTGCTGGTATCAGTGCACGATTAAGGGGGGGCGTGAAGGGCGAGATCTGGATGCAATCACACTCGCCCAGGTCTGCGAAAAGCTAGGCGCAGGTGAAATCCTACTGAACTGCATAGACCGAGACGGAACCAACCAGGGCTTCGACATCGAGCTGATCAATGCCGTCAAGAGAGCGGTTTCAATCCCGGTCATTGCCTCGAGCGGCGCCGGTTGTGTCGAACACTTCTACGAGGTCTTCACCCGAACCGAAGCCGAATCGGCATTGGCTGCGGGCATCTTCCACCGTCGCGAAGTCCCGATTGCCGAGGTGAAGAATTATCTGAGAGACAAGGTGGAAGTCAGGGTCTAGGTTCGCGCAAAAACAGACTCAAACAATTGGCAGATGCCGGCTCAGTCCGGGTTAAATTGAGATGCGCGTTCTATGAAATTTGTCGTAAGAGCAATGGCGTGCTCTACGTCCGTCTTTGACACAAGCCCGATTGGTGCATGGATGTAACGTGTGGGAACCGCCACGGCTCCTACGCGCACACCCGCGCCCGTCACCTGTCCCACCGCGGCATCGGTTGCCCCGACCTTCTTCACAATCATCTGGTGGGGAATGCCGGCCTCACGGCCCACCATGTCAAGAAAATCCGCTAAAGGGCGGTTTGAGATCATACGTCTATCTGTCAGTCGGATTTCAGGCCCCTTGCCCAGGGCCGTCGGGGTCATGTTGGCGGGCAGCGCAAGCCCGGGGGTATCTGAGGCCACCGTGCCCTCCAGTGCCAACGCAATCGCGGGCTTGACAGCGTAGACGGCCGGTCCAATGCCCCTCAGGCCATACTCTTCTTGTGTGGAAGCGATCAGGAACAGATCGCAATCGAAGTGAGCCGCCCGGCGAACGGACTCCAGCATTATGAAGAGGCCTAATCGGTCGTCCAATGCCTTGCCGAAGAAGGCATCCCCTGCCTCCCAGCACTGGGTCGCAAAGGTAACGGGGTCACCGATAGTGATCAGTTTATTCACCTCTTCGGCCGGCAAGCCGATATCGATGAAACAGGCGTCTATCGGGACGGCCTTTTCAGCCTCCGGCCCTTCAGCCGCCGAAAGATGAGGTGGCACACTTCCGACAACCCCCGGCAGATCTTGTCTCCCGTGAACAACCACCTTCTGTGCCCAAAAGACCTTGGCATCGACACCACCCGCCGGTACTACCCTGATAAACCCCTCCGGCTCGATCTTACTGACCATGAACCCGACTTCATCCATATGGGCCGCAAGTGCGACCCGTGGGCCCGAGCCCACGATGTGGGCGATCAGATTCCCCATGGCGTCGACGGTCATTTCTCCATTACCGAGTCCTGAAAACTCCTTAATCATGAGGTCTCGGACACGTTCTTCCCTGCCTGATATCCCCGGCGTTTCAGCCAATTTTTTCAGTAAACCGAAGTCCATGTGGTAGTCTCCCCCTGATTGAGCTGATACGCTCGATGTTCGTCGTCCGTGGTCCTTTGTCCGCCTGGATCAGTCCATGGGCGAAACGATACCGGTTCTCAACAGACCTGCCACCGGCATCCTGTCGTTGATTCGAATAGGATGAAATGCTGAAAAGAGCTTGTCGTCGCTCACGGGGTAGGTCCTTTCATTGGATCACCGATTTTGCCCTTTGACCAGATAGATACCCGGCAGGCTGAACAACATAACGGCGCCCTTTACGATCAGATTCGAGAAGAAGATCGACCAGACCACCGCATGGGGGAGCGCCAGACCAAAGGCCCCCCAACAGAAGATGAGGCTGTCAACAGGGATACTCATCGAGTTGCTGGCCAGCACGCGCATCCACTGGTAGCGGCGCGTGATCCTGGTCACCCACAAATGGTAGATCTCCGTGTCGAGCAGTTCACTGATTACCTCCGCAATGATGCTCGCGACGACGATCCGCCAGATAGGGCCGAGTATCGAGGCAAACGCATCTCCCTTTCCCCACGAGGGGTCCTGCGGCAGCCAGGCGGCGAAATGGAAGAAGGCGGCCATGAAGAGATTGACCCCTGCGGCCAGAAATATGGCCGTTCGGGCCGCCTTCTTTCCGAGTCGCTTGTGAACAAGATCTCTGATCGTAAACGTCAGGGGATAGATGAAGGTGCCGGCGTCGATGCTGAAACCGGCGATCAGGGCGATCTTCAGGCTGGCTACATCGGATAGAATCTGGGCCGCAATATAGACGGAAACGGTGACCATTCCGGCCATGACGGTCTTCTCTCACATCTTCCTCGATCAGCACCTTTCCTCTAAGCGGCCCTGGACTAAGTAAGCGCAAGCCGCTGATAAGTGCCTAGATCGAAGGCCTGCGCCATCCTGTGGAGCGATGCGTACCATGCTCCAGGTTCGAGGTACAAGGAAAAACAGGTACGCATTCTGTTCTTGCCTTTCACCTTTGGCCTTGCGCCTCTCATTTACACCGGAGAGACGAAGGATGAGGCTCGCCCCGATGAGATCAAACCAAGTGAGCGTTTTTCAGCAGACAGTCAGAGGCTATGAATCAGATCCGGAGTACACCCTTGACCCGCTCGGCGACATCCCGCAGGTCTTCTTCGTTAGGCCGTCCCCGGATGTCACCAAGCCTCCCCGTGACCGAATGGGTCCTGAGCTTTTCCGTAAGATACTCACCCACGATGTACCACTCCGCCTCGATGGTGTAGCCGAGGTGATCGAAGAGTTGCCCGATGTACTTTACCGCCGCCACGGCCTCGTTGATGCCGGTGTGGACGCCGCCGTACGTGCAATAGACAACGGCCCTCATTCCCGGCCTCCTGGGTGATGCCGGCTGGATCTCTTCCTTCTTGACGTAGTCCAATAGGAGGTTACGGTAGAGTTCCATCAAGGGTTGGCCCGGGAGCTGGGCGTAGACACCCGAGCCGACAAAGGCGAACTCATAGTCCAGGATTTCGAGCTGGATGTCCTTTCCCGTTATCTTGACCGTGTCGACGTCATGTCTCAGCTCTTTAACCGTCTTCGCGATTTGTTCAGCGACTTTCTCGGTGTTCCCGGTCATCGAATAGTAAAGATTAAGTATCTTCATCGAATCCTCCTCAAAAGGCTTGAGCCTAGGTAGCAATCGCTTAAGGCACGGGGGGCAGGCCCCGAATGCCCGGCGGCCTAATCGCGGAAGTATAGGCAGATCGCACCGGGAGCGTCAACAAGGATCGAGAAGAGGTGTCCGCATCTACCCAACGTAAGGAGGGCCATGCTTTATCCGTGCGGTACGAATCAAACGCCCATCAAGGCACACACCTTCATTGACAGTCAAAGGCTTTTCTCTTATCCTCCCTCCACTCTTATAAGGATATACTTCTTACCGAGGGTGCACCGTGAGATTTGCCGTAGAGATAAAGGGCGTACGGAAGCGTTTTGTGTCCGGCTGGGTGCGGCGGAGGGCGAATGAGGCCTTGAGGGGTGTGAACCTCTGTGTTCCAGAAGGGGCCTTCTGGGGGATTCTGGGTCCCAATGGTGCCGGAAAGACTACGCTCCTTTGTATCCTCTCCAACCTCCTTACGCCCGATGATGGTGAGGTCCGCGTCTTGGGAAAAGACATCAGGGTCCACTCCAAGGAGATCTGTCGGCGGATCAACCTCTCCTCCGGAAACGCCAACTTCCTCTGGAGCCTGACCGTGAGGGAAAATCTCGAGTACTATGGCATGCTTTACGGCCTCACCGGCGAGCGACGTCGAAAAAAAGTGGCAAGTCTCCTGGAGGTTTTTGGTTTGAGCGAGGTTGCGACGGTCCGCTTCGATGCACTCTCAACCGGAACCAAACAGAAGCTTGCCCTTGCCAAGGCCCTCATCAACGATCCGGAACTTCTTTTTCTTGATGAGCCGACCGTCGGACTGGACCCGGATGCGGCCCACCGGATCAGGCAGTCCATTCAACACCTTCACCAGAGTGAGGGGACCACGATCCTCATAACGACCCACAACATGCAGGAGGCCGAGGCTCTTTGCGAGCAAATCGCGTTCCTGGCCGGCGGACGCATCCGGGCGTGCGGCAGCCCCCAGGACCTCAAGCGGGAGTTGCGGCTAGGTGATACCATTCGGATCACCTTTCGGGGACCTTTAAATGCCGCAGCCTTCGAATCCTTGGAAGGCATCCTGGAGCTGCACATGAATGATTCGACTTGCCGTATGTTGGTCGATGACCACAAAAGACGGCTCCCCCGGATCCTCGACCAGTTCGTGCGCGGGGGGATCTCCATCCAGGACCTTACCATTCAGGAGTCCGATCTTGAGGACGTCTTTATCGCCTTTACACGATGAGCTGACCAAGGTTCGGGCCTTTGTCTTCAAGAACTGGATCATGACAAGGAGGAATGTCTTTACGCTCTTCGAGATCCTGTTTTGGCCCGTGGTGGGGTTCCTGTCGGTTGGACTCCTGGCGGAATTTGCGGCCCTTCGGCCCGAGATGAAGGCCTTCATCCTCATCGGGGTGGTCTCGATGGGTGCCGTCCAGGTCTGCCAGCTGGACGTCTCCTATGTCCTCCTCTACGACCTGTGGAGCAAGGCACTCAAGCACAGTTTTATAGCCCCCGTCGGGCTCCGCCACCTCTTTTTGGGTTCCTGGCTGGTTGGAATCGTGAGGGGACTGGTCGTCTTTTCCCTCCTGATGGGCGCGAGCCTGTGGATGTTTAATTTCGATTTCCTGGTTCCCGGAGCCATGCCGACAGTCCTCTTTCTGCTCGGCCTCTTTCTAAGCGCCGCCATGGTTGGGATCTCCGTCTGCATCCTGGTCCTTCTTTACGGGTTACATGCCGAGGTCGCGGCCTGGTCGCTGGTCAGTCTCATGCTTCTCCTGTGTGGGATCTATTACCCGGTCTCACTCCTGCCAGGTCCCATCGCCGCCTTGGCCAGACTCATCCCCGTGACCTATTTCCTTGAGTACTTTCGGATCTTCTACGGCTTTGGACCGACTTCTTCTCACGTCCTGCTGAAGGGATATGCCCTTGTGCTCGCCTATCTGACGCTGGAGATCTTCCTGATGAAGGCGGCACTCCGGCGTGCCAAAAGGACCGGTATTCTCATCAAGCTCTCGGAATGAACAAAGAGGACGGGGTCGGAAGTCAAGTTTTGGCTCTCTACAGAGTCGACCCCATAACCGAATGAGAGCTGTCTCTTCTATTTTGCCTGGTCGCGACAAAAGGGGTGCAGGGCGATATCACTAAGAGAAAAGGGGGCCGCTCGGACCTTTCCATAACGTTGCGGCTCAGTCGAGACGCTTTTGGAACCGGGTCATGGCCCCTGCAAATACGGCCAGACCGAGGATCGCGAGGGCGAGAAGGTGTGGCCAGAGCACGTCCACGCCCGTCCCTTTCAGAAAAATGCCTCTGATAATCACCAGGAAGTACCTCAGCGGGTTGAGGTAGGTGAACCACTGGACCACCAGAGGCATATTGGCAATCGGGAAAACGAAGCCGCTTAGCATGAAGAACGGCAGAATGAAGAAGAAGGTGGTCATCATGGCCTGCTGTTGGGTGACGGAAATGGTGGAGATGAACAAGCCGATGCCGAGGGTGCTCAGGAGGAAGAGGCAGGTCGCCCCGAAGAGCAAAGGTGCGCTGCCTACCATGGGGATGTGAAACCACAGGCGGGCAAAAAGCGTCACCATCATCATTTGGCCCTGGGCGATGAGGATGAAGGGGATGGTTTTGCCGATGATCAGTTCGGCGGGTTTCAGCGGTGTCACGATCAACTGCTCCATGGTCCCGGACTCTTTTTCTCTGATGATGGCCATTGAGGTGAATAGCAGCGTCACCAGCATGACGAGGAAGGCCACGATGCCGGGGACATAGAAATTCTGGCTGTCCAGGTTTGGGTTGAACCAAGTTCTGATCCTACCGTCGATTTTCCCAAAATCGATCGTCCTGCCGAACCGCTCACGGAGCAACTGGCTGTTGAAGCGATCCAGGGCCGTGCGGGTATGAGCGATCCTCACCGCGGCCATGTTGCTCATGCTCCCGTCCACGAGGATCTGGACTGGGGCGGTATTGCCCTTTCGGATCTGGCTCCCGAAATCCGGAGGAATCTTGATGACCAGGTCCAGCTTGCGTCTGAGCAGCAGGTCATCTAAGGCTTTGGGATCGTCGCGAACTGCGGCAACCCGGAAGGTCCTGTTGCCTGCGATGGTGTCAAGGAGCATCCGGCTTTCCGGTGTGCGGGATTGATCCAGGACCCCGACAGTGATCTCGCGCACATCGGTCGTCACAACGTAGCCGAATACGGTTAACTGGATGAGAGGCGCGATGATCAGCAGGGGCCGGTTTTTTCGGTCCCTGAAGAGTTGAATGAACTCCTTGCGCACCAGTTCTCGAATCCTGAGCCAGCTCACCTTACAGTCCTTCCCGTTTAAGGAGGAAAAAGGGTACCGCGGCCATAAGAACCCCCATGAATGCCAGTACCACGTAGCTCGGCCAAAGATAGGGTAAGCCCAGGTTCCTGAGATAGAGCCCGTTTAAGATGTCGATGTAGTAAAACGCCGGGACGATGTGAGTGATCTTCTGGAGTATCGCCGGCATGTTGCCCACGGGAAACACAAAGTTGGAAAGGAGTAAGGAAGGCAAATAGGTCGCCATGACCGCCACCTGGTTGGCTACGAGCTGGGATTTGGTGACAACGGAGATGAGCAGCCCGAGGC